>CALUOW010000029.1 GCA_944322365.1 uncultured Bacteroides sp. | reverse complement strand
GGTTTTTAGGGCATCTTGCGCGTTATTTGAAAATAAATTCGTTATTTTGCAGCCAAAGAACGAAAGCATGGAAGACGAATCATTCGACATACGCAACCAACAACCCCTCAGCGGCAAGGAACGCGACTTCGAGAACGCCCTACGCCCCCTGCGCTTCGAGGACTTCAGCGGGCAGGACAAGGTGGTGGACAACCTCCGCATCTTTGTCAAAGCGGCCCGCCTGCGCGGCGAAGCGCTGGACCATGTGCTGCTGCACGGGCCTCCCGGCCTGGGCAAGACCACGCTGAGCAACATCATCGCCAACGAGCTGGGCGTGGGATTCAAGATAACCTCCGGTCCGGTGCTGGACAAGCCGGGAGACCTGGCAGGCATCCTGACGAGCCTGGAGCCGAACGATGTGCTTTTTATTGACGAAATCCATCGTTTGTCGCCCGTGGTGGAAGAGTACCTCTACTCGGCTATGGAAGACTACCGCATCGACATCATGATAGACAAGGGCCCGTCGGCGCGCAGTATCCAGATAGACCTCAACCCCTTCACGCTGGTGGGGGCCACCACGCGCAGCGGCCTGTTGACAGCTCCGCTGCGGGCGCGCTTTGGCATCAACCTGCATTTGGAGTATTACGACGACTCGGTACTGGCGGGCATCATCCTGCGCTCGGCCGGCATCCTGGACGTGCCGTGTTCGACGAAGGCCGCCCACGAAATAGCCTCGCGCAGCCGGGGAACGCCCCGCATCGCCAACGCCTTGTTGCGCCGCGTGCGGGACTTTGCCCAAGTGAAAGGCACGGGCAGCATCGACACGGAAATCGCCGAATTTGCCCTCGAAGCCTTGAACATCGACCGCTACGGCCTGGACCAGATAGACAACAAACTGCTGACCACCATCATCGACAAGTTTCGCGGCGGCCCTGTCGGCCTGACCACCATCGCCACCGCCTTGGGCGAAGATCCCGGAACCATCGAGGAAGTCTACGAACCCTTCCTCATCAAGGAGGGATTCATCAAACGCACGCCCCGTGGACGCGAGGTGACGGAATTGGCGTACCGACACTTGGGACGGAACCGGTATGCGGGGCAAAAAGATTTGTTTAGCGAGTAATATCTTTTTAAGAATCATTCTCTCATAAATCTTATATAATGGCTAATTTGAAATCCCTTGCCAAAGACACTGCCATCTACGGCCTGAGCAGCATCGTAGGCCGTTTTCTCAACTACCTGTTAGTGCCTGTCTATACAACGGCCATGTCCGCCCAGTCCGGAGGATATGGCGTGGTGACAAACGTTTATGCCTGGGTGGCGCTGACATTGGTGCTGCTCACCTGCGGGATGGAGACGGGCTTCTTCCGCTTTGCCAACAAAGACGGCGAGCAACCGATGCGCGTCTACTCCACCGCCTTGCTCTTCGTGGGCGCAGGCGCAGCCGTCTTCCTGGCCTTGGGGTTGGGATTCCTGGCCCCCATAGCCGGCTGGTTGGGCTACGGAGAGCACCCTTGGTATGTGGGCATGATGATGATCGTCGTGGCTATAGATGCCGTGCAGAGCATCCCCTTTGCCTACCTGCGCTACAAACAGCGTCCCCTGCGCTTTGCCGCGCTGAAGTTGCTGTTCATCTTCCTCAACATCGCCCTTAACCTTATATATTACGTAGGCATGGGAGGCAGCGACGTGGGCTATGCTTTCCTGTTCAACCTCGTTTGCACTTCGACGGTGATGCTCTGCATGTTGCCCGAATTGCGCGGTTTTCCCTACGTGCTGGACCGTGCCCTGCTGCGCCGCATGTTGGCCTACTGCCTGCCCCTCTTGATACTGGGCCTGGCAGGCATTTTGAACCAGGTGGCGGACAAAATCATCTTCCCCTACGTCTACCCGGACAAGGCCGCCGCCCCCGTGCAGCTGGGCATCTACGGCGCCGCCGCCAAGATAGCCATGATAATGGCCATGCTGACGCAAGCCTTCCGCTACGCCTACGAGCCTTTTGTTTTCGGCAAAAGCCGCGACAAAGACAACCGCCAGACCTACGCCGACGCCATGAAGTTCTTTGTCATCTTCACCCTCTTGGCTTTCCTGGCCGTGATGTTCTATCTGGACGACGTGTTGAAATACCTCATCGGCCGCGACTATTGGGAGGGATTGCGCGTGGTGCCCATCGTGATGATGGCCGAGATATTCTTCGGCGTTTATTTCAACCTGTCATTCTGGTACAAGTTGTCGGACGAAACACGCTGGGGAGCCTGGTTCTCACTGGCGGGATGCGCCGTGCTGGTGTGCGTCAACGTGGCGCTGGTGCCGCGCTACGGCTACGTGGCCTGCGCCTGGGGCGGCTTTGCGGGCTACGGCGTGGCGATGCTGCTGTCTTATTTCGTAGGCCGGAAGCGTTACCCCATCCCCTACGACCTGCGGCGCATCGGGCTTTACGTCCTGTTGGCAGCCGTGCTCTACGCTGCGGGCGAATACGTGCCGATGGACGGCACGTTCCTGCGCCTGCTGTGGCGCACGCTGCTGCTGCTGGCCTTTGTCGCCTTCGTGCTGAAGCATGATTTGCCCCTGTCGCAACTGCCTCTCGTCGGGCGACGTTTCCGGAAGAAATAAACAGCCATACCGGCCGTTTCCGGGAGATATATGCGCAGCTTGCGGACGATATATGCGCCGGCAGCGGGCGACGTATCAGCGGCATCCTGGCGATATATCCGCCGCTTGACGCGAACAAGCACTTTATTCACAACAATTTATAGCAAGAAAGAGAACAACCGATATGAGACTGAGAAACATTCTGCCCGCCCTCTGCCTGTTGCTGTCCGCCGCCATGGCGAATGCCGACGAAGGCATGTGGATGTTGGGCAACCTGGACAAGGATACGCGCCGCACGATGAAAGATTTGGGCCTCGAACTCTCCGCCAAGCAGCTTTACGACCCGCACCGGCCTTCGCTGAAGGATGCCGTCGTAAGTTTCGGCGGCTTCTGTTCGGGCGTGGTGGTCAGCGGCGAGGGGCTGGTGCTGACCAACCACCATTGCGGCTTCAGCAGCATCCGGCAGCACAGCACCGTGGAGCACGACTACCTGACGGACGGCTTTTGCGCCCCCACGCACGCCGACGAGCTGCCCTGCCCGGAGCTGTTTGTCCGCTTCCTGGTGAGGCAGGAAAACGTCACGCGCCGCGTGCTCTCCGCCGTCCGCCCCGGCATGGACGAGGGCGACCGCTCGATGGCCATCGACTCGGTGATGTGGGTCATCGAACGCGAGGTGATGGCGCAGGACTCGACCACCGTCGGCGCCGTCGATGCCTACTATGCCGGCAACGAGTTTTGGCTATCCGTCTACCGCGACTATCCGGACGTCCGCCTGGTCTATGCCCCACCCTCGTCGGTGGGCAAGTTCGGACGCGAGCAAGACAACTGGGAGTGGCCACGCCATACGGGCGACTTCAGCGTCTTCCGCATTTACGCCGCCCCGGACAATCGGCCCGCCCCTTACGCGCCGGACAACGTCCCCTACCGCCCCTCCTACGTCGTCCCCGTCTCGTTGGACGGCTACGGCGAAGGCTCCTTCTGCATGACGCTGGGCTATCCCGGCTCGACCCAACGCTACTTGTCGTCCTTCGGCATCGAAGAATTGATGGACGGCCCCAACCAAGCGCAGATTGACGTGCGGGGCGTGAAACAGAAACTGTGGAAGCACGCGATGCAGGCAAACGACACGCTGCGCCTGATGTATGCGTCGAAGTACGACGAAAGCTCCAACTATTGGAAGAACTCCATCGGCATGAACCGCGCCATCCGCCGCCTGCATGTGCTGGACAAGAAGCGCGCGCTGGAGCGCGAGGTACGCGCCTACATCGACCGCACGCCGCGCGAGCATCGCCGCCTGGCAGGCTTGCTGGACAGCTTGAAGACGGACTACCGCCTGCGCCGCGAAGTCCGCCGCGCCGAAGCCTACTTCGCCGAAGCCTTCTTCAACGGCCCCGAATTGATACAGTTGGCCCTCGGCATCCTGAACTTCGACTTCGAAGCCGAACAGGGAGCGGTGCAGGCCGGTTTGGAGCGTATCGTAGAGCAATATGCCAACTATGACCCCGCGCTGGACAAGGAAGTCTTTGCCGCCATGCTCGACGTCTACCGCTCGAAAGTCGATTCCGCCTACCTGCCCGAAGTCTACCACGTCGTCGATTCCGCCTACGGCGGCAACGCCCGCGCCTATGCCGACGACCTCTACGCCCGCACGCAACTGGCCACGCCCCACGGGTTGAAACGTTTCCTCGAACGAGACTCTACTTATAATATATATGAAGATCCCGCCGTGTCGCTAGGCATCGACCTGCTGACGAAACTCTTCGAACTGAACTACGACATGTTCTTCCCCTCGCGCCGCATCGCCCGCGGCGAACGGGAGTTGAACGCCGTCGTCCGCCGCCTATACGACGAACGCCGTTATTATCCCGATGCCAACTCCACCCTGCGCCTCAGCTTCGGGACGGTGTGCGGCTACCGCCCCTTCGACGGTGCCCGCTACGACTACTATACCACCACCCAAGGCATACTGGAGAAGGCGCGCGCCCACCGGGGCAATCCCGACTACGACGTGCAACCCGCGTTGCTGCGCCTGCTTGCGTCGGACAGCTTCGGCCGCTATGCCGACCCCGACGGGCGGATGAAGGTCTGCTTCATCTCCAACAACGACATCACCGGCGGCAACTCGGGCAGCGCGATGTTCAACGCGCGGGGCGAGCTGATGGGACTGGCCTTCGACGGCAACTGGGAAGCCATGAGCAGCGACATCCTCTACGAACCCCGCCTGCAACGCACCATTGGCGTGGACATCCGCTATGTCCTCTTCATCATGGAAAACTACGGGGAGGGCGCGCATCTGGTGCGCGAGATGGAGGTATTGGAGCCGAGGGGGGAAAAACTGTTTTTTAACGACCGATAGCAATCTTTGGCATTCCTCCGGGCTTCATTTCCCCCCGCCAGCTCCTAAGAAACCGTCGCCAGAGCGTTAAAATATGCTATAACGCCGAATTTCCGCGCGATTTGTTTGACATATCTGAATTATTGGTTTAAATTTGTCCCGTTTTAAAGTCTGTTGCATCCTCCATCCGCTTCGGCAAGAGGACGGACAGGCGGAAAAATAGTTGTACAAAGAAACGAATATAAACCTTTTTTTGAAGGGATGGCCGATGAAAAGAACATCTGTTAGGGGTTGCGGCCGAATGGCGGCGCCCTCGCTTCAGGACCTTAACGGCGCAACGGGCCTCCGCCCGACGCCCTACTATGATGCACCCTGCGCCTCCGGCAACGTGCAGCCTGCATGTCTGCGGTCCTCCCTATCCGGCGAAAAAAGGAGTTTAGGAGTGAGAAAACAACAAAAATTGTTCCTATATTTATTTATTAACTAATTTCAATTATCTTATTTGTTATGGAAACAAAAAACAAAAAAAAGAGCTCAGGCTTCAAAGGTATTAAGTCTGCGTGGATTGTAATCGTATGCTGCTTCATCGTAGCCGTGTTGATTTACACTCAGGTGCTGGGTAACCCCGCCAACTTCATGAACAACGACCCGAACAACCACCCGCTGCCGGGTAACTTCCTCGGAACCATCTACAAGGGTGGTGTCATCGTGCCTGTGATCCAAACGCTGTTACTCACCGTTATCGCCCTGGCCATCGAGCGTTACTTCGCCATCCGCGCCGCTTACGGCCGTGGTTCTTTGGCTAAGTTCGTTGCCGGCATCAAGGTAGCTTTGGCCAACAACGACATGGCAGCTGCCCAAGCTCTGTGCGACAAGCAGCGCGGTTCTGTTGCCAACGTAGTAGGCGCAACGTTGCAAAAGTATGCCGAAATGGAAAAGAACACCGTTCTCTCCAAAGACCAGAAGCAACTGGCCATCCAGAAAGAACTGGAAGAAGCAACCGCCCTCGAGTTGCCCATGATGCAGGAGAACCTGCCTATCATCGGTACCATCACGACGCTGGGTACTTTGATGGGTCTGCTCGGTACGGTTATCGGTATGATTCGTTCGTTCGCCGCTCTGGCTGCCGGTGGTTCGGCTGACTCCATGGCTCTGTCGCAAGGTATCTCCGAGGCCTTGATCAACACAGCCTTCGGTATCTTGACCGGTGCATTGGCCGTAATCGCTTACAACTATTACACGAACAAGATTGATAAACTGACATTCGCTCTTGACGAAGTAGGCTTCTCCATTGTACAGACATTTGCCGCTACTCACTAAGTAAATTGACGGGGAAAAGCCTTGGACGAGGCCGCCACAAAACGGCGACGAGAAGGCCGCTTCCCGAAAGAAAGTGTTTCTCATTTTAAAAATTTACAGATATGGGTAGAGTCAAAATTAAAAAGAAAAGCACATTCATCGACATGACGGCGATGAGTGACGTGACGGTGTTGCTGCTGACTTTCTTCATGTTGACTTCTACATTCGTGAAGCCGGAACCTGTCAAGGTGAACGTGCCGGGTTCCGTATCCGAAATCAAGATCCCCGAGACGGACATTCTCCAGATCCTGATTGCCCCGGACGGCAAGGTCTTCATGAGCATGGACAGACAAAGCGACTTGGAGCAAGTGTTGCAGGCAATGGGTAGTGAATATGGTGTCCAGTTCTCGGCCGAGGAAGTCAACAAGTTCAAGACGGCAAGCACGTTCGGCGTGCCGATGAAGATGATGAAAGCCTTCCTTGCCCAGCCCGAAGAAAAGCAGGGCGAACTGCTGAAAAGTGCCGATGCAGGTATCCCCTGCGATAGCTTGGATAATCAATTCAAGGATTGGGTGCGCAACGCCCGTGCCATCAACGGCAACCTGCGAATTGCCATCAAAGCTGACGCCACGACTCCTTATTCAACAATTAAAGATGTTATGAACTCTCTTCAGGATCTTCACGAGAACAGATACAATCTGATCACTACGCTGAAGACGACTTCTGAAGAATAATTGGAAAGGAATGAGATATGGCTGAAATACAAGAAGGCGGCAATAAGAAAAGCAATAGCAAGCAGAAAAAAATGACCGTCCGCGTGGACTTCACGCCGATGGTGGACATGAACATGTTGCTGATTACTTTCTTCATGCTTTGTACGACCCTGAGCAAACCTCAGACGATGGAGATAAGCATGCCGAGCAATGACAAGAACATCACCGACGAGCAACGCTCGAAGGTAAAGGCCTCACAGGCCATCACGCTCTTGCTTGCCGGCGAAGACAAGCTGTACTACTACGAAGGCGAGCCTAACTACGAGGACTTCAACACCTTGAAGGAGACTACCTACCAGGCAGACGGCTTGCGCGATATGCTCCTCCGTCGTAACCGTGCGGCAGTGATCAAAGTGAACGAGCTGAAGCAACAGAAGGCTGATCTTAAGATATCAGAAGACGACTATAAGAAGCAACTCTCCGAAATCAAGAGCGGAGACGACACGCCTACCGTCATCATCAAGGCAGAAGGCGAGGCTTCTTACAAGAATCTGATTGACGCTCTGGATGAAATGCAGATTTGCAACATTGGCAAGTACGTAATCGCCGACATGGCCGAGGGCGACGAGTTCCTCATCAAGAACTACGAGACCAAAGGCCAGTGGGGCGCCGAAAACCTGGCTCAATAATGTGTAACACCTAAAACAGAAGAAAGATTATGGCAAAAATAGATTTGACCTCTCAAGAATGGTGTGACCTTATATTCGAAGGCAGGAATAAGGATTACGGCGCATACAAGATGCGTGCCCGCTCGGCACGACGCCTGAACTTCTCGGTCGTGCTGGTGATTGTGATTGCATTGGTTGGTTTCTCCATCCCGAAGCTGATTACGATGGTAACCCCCGAAAAGAAGGAGGTGATGACCGAAGTAACCACGCTCTCGCAGTTGGAAGAACCCGAAGTAAAGCAGGAAGAAGTGCAGAAGGTAGAACCGGTTACTCCGCCGCCTCCCGCACTGAAGAGCTCCATCAAGTTTACGGCCCCTGTCATCGCCAAGGATGAAGAAGTGACCGACGAAGACGAGATGAAGAGCCAGGAAGAATTGACGGAAAGCAAGGTGACCATCTCTATCGCCGACGTACAGGGTACGGACGAAGAAGGTGGCGAACTGATTGAGGACCTGAAAGTGGCCGTTACGGAAGCTCCCGTGGAAGAACAGGTGTTCGAAATCGTAGAACAACAGCCTGAATTCCCCGGCGGCGCAGGCGAGAGAAACGCTTTTATTCAGAAGAATCTGCGTTACCCGGCCATCGCACAGGAGAACGGCGTACAAGGCCGCGTAGTCTGCCAGTTCGTCGTAGGTTCTGACGGTAGCATCCGCGACATCGTGGTTGTCCGCAGCCTTGACCCCTCTTGCGACAAGGAAGCCATCCGCGTGATCAAGTCCATGCCGAAGTGGATTCCCGGTCGTCAGAATGGTAAGCCCGTGTCCGTTAAGTTCACGCTTCCGATTTTGTTCAAATTGCAGTAATTTAATTGCAAACATAACATGAAAAGAGGTAGACAGTTTTTACTTTTGGCCGTAGGCGCGGTGCTGGTGCTTGCCGCGTGCAAGCAGAAACCCAAGGACGGACGGACGGACACGTACACATCGGGTACCGTGGCCATTGCAGCCGACGAAAGTTTCCAACCCATCGTGCAAGAAGAGATAGATGTCTTCGAGGCATTGTATCCTCTGGCCGATATTGTCCCGCACTACGTCACCGAAGTCGAGGCTGTCAACCTCTTGCTCAAGGACAGCCTGCGGTTGGCCATCACCAGCCGCAGACTGACACCGGAGGAAAAATATTCTTTCAACAGCCGCAAATTCTTCCCGCAGGAAATCAAGATTGCCACCGACGGCTTGGCGCTCATCACCAACTTGGACAATCCCGATTCCCTTATCAGCGTGGATGCCATTCGCGGCATCCTGACCGGTGAGAAAAAACGCTGGAAAGACATTTACCCCGATTCGCCCCTGACAGGAGAAATCCAGCTGGTGTTCGACAACAAAAACTCCAGCACGGTGCGTTTCGCCATCGACTCCATCTGCCACGGCCAAGAACTGACAGGCAATGTGAGCGCCCTCAAGACCAACAAGGAAGTCATCAATTTCGTGTCGAAGAATCGCGGTGCCATGGGTATCGTCGGTGTGAATTGGCTGAGCGACCGGAATGACAGCACCGGCCTCTCCTTCAACAAGGAGATCCGCGTAATGTCGGTCAGCCACTCCACACAGCCCACCATCGAGAACAGCTTCAAGCCCTACCAGGCTTACTTGTACTACGGCGATTATCCCCTCGCGCGGGACATCTACGCCTTGGTCAACGACCCCCGCAACGGACTCTGTTGGGGATTCTCCGGATTCCTCACTTCTTACCGGGGACAATTGATTATCCAGAAGTCGGGCCTGCTGCCCGCCACGCAGGCAGTCCGCATCGTGAATGTGAAAGATGAATAATATGTTTTTTTATAAGATAGAAGTATGAAGATTAAGAGTAGAATTGCATTATGCTGCGTAGGGCTGCTTTTCGCAGGCACAATTTCCGCGCAGGATCCGGCTACCGACTGGCAAGCCGGCGTCAATCAAGTGAAAGAACTGGTTAAGTCCAATCCCGAACAGGCATGGGACATGGCTGAGGAGTTGATGAAAGGCAAGAATAAGAAGAATGTTGATCTTATCTTAGCTTTGGCAAACGTTTATATGGATGCCAACCAACCCGAACAGCTGGACGAATTGCTCAAGAAAGCCAAGAAAGCCGATAAGAGCGACGCACGCATTTTCCTGTTGGAAGGCGATATTGCCCTGTCCAAGAAGGACGTTGGCGCAGCTTGCGGACTGTACGACCAAGCCATCTATTTCGATGCGAACTGCTACGATGCTTATCTGAAGTATGCCCGCGCTTACAAGGCTGCCAGCCCCACGATGGCCATCCAGAAGTTGGAGCAGCTGAAGCAGCTTGAAAATGTGCCGCAGGATGTCCTGCTGCAAGCCGACAAGGCAATGGCAGAAGTTTATTATTCCGACAACAAATTCGTGGATGCTGCCAAGGCATATGCCAACTTCATCCATTCGGATATTGCTACGGAGAACGACATCCTGAGTTATGCTTTCGCCTTGTTCATGACGCACTCTTTCTCTGCTTCCTTGGAGATTGCCGAGAAGGGGCTGCAAGAGAATCCCAACAATACGGGCTTCAACCGCTTGGCCATGTACAACTTGGTGGACATGAAGCGTTACGAAGAGGCTAAGGCCGTGGCAGAGAAATTCTTCAACGAACTGACAGACGTGACTTACTCTCCGCTGGATTACCGCTACTACGGCACGCTGCTGGAGGCCACCAATGACTATCTGGGCGCCGTTGCCCAATTTGAAAAGGCTTTCGAGCTGAACCCGAACTCCATTGAACTGCTGAAGAACATTTCCGACGCTTATGCCAGCAATTCGGATTACGAGAAAGCCATCGAGGCTTACAACCGCTACACGGATGCGCTGCCCGCCGACGAAAAGACAGCCGAGAACATCCTGGATCTGGCCAACCTTTACTTTGAAGAAGGCACGTCCAAGGATACTATCAAGGTGACTCCGGAAATGCGTCAGAACGCTTTGGTGCAGGCAGACACGCTCTACGCCCAGATTTGCGAACTGGCTCCTGACAATTATGCCGGTTGGTATTATCGCGGACACACCCGCTCGGCCATGGACCCCGAAACTACGCAAGGTCTGGCCAAGCCTTATTACGAAAAGGTGGTTGAAATCGTGCTGAGCAAGAACGACGCACGCTACAACAGAATCCTGATCACATGCTATAGCTACCTGGGCTACTACTTCATGTTGCAAAGCGACTACGAGACCTCGAAGGACTATTGGCACAAAATCCAAGCCATCGACCCGAACAACGCTTTGGCCAAGACGGCTTTGGAAGGCATAGCAGCCGAGGGACACTAAACAAAGAATTTCTCCTTTCGCCCTTAAATAAAGAAGGTTTTATTTGACTAGGCAGGAAGAAGAGCCGGAAACGGCTGGATTCTTCCTGCCTTTTTTATTCGTTGCTCCATCGCCAACTCACAAAAGCAAACATAATATCAAAATACGCCATCAACATCATGTACAAAGCATCCATCAGCAGGCGTTTGTTCTACGCCGCAATCTTCCTCCTCTTCTCCTCCGCTGCCCCGGTCGCATCCGGGTTGCACGCGCAAGAGCTGTCTTTTGCTCCACCAGTCATGGGCTGGAGCTCGTGGAACACCTACCGCATCCACATCAGCGAAGAGTTAATCAAGAAACAGACCGACGCCATGCAGGCCCAAGGCTTGCAAGAGGCCGGCTATACGTATATCAACATCGACGACGGCTTCTTCGACGGGCGCGACGCCCAGGGCCGCCTGAAGATTCATCCAGGCCGCTTCCCCAATGGCATGAAGGTCGTGGCCGATTACATCCACGCCCGTGGCTTTAAAGCCGGCATTTATTCGGACGCAGGCAGCAACACATGCGGCTCGTTGTGGGACAACGACCGGCATGGCATTGGCGTGGGGCTCTACGGCCACGAACGCGAAGACGCGGACTTTTTCTTCAACCGCTGCGGTTTCGACTTCATCAAAATCGATTATTGCGGCGCCGGACAGCAATTGGCGTTGGATGAGCAGAAACGATATACGGAGATCATCCAAGCCATCCGCGAAGTGAGCCAACATCCTGTCTCCGTCAACATCTGCCGATGGGCTTTTCCGGGCACATGGGCCAGGGAATTGGCACGCTCTTGGCGCATCAGCCCGGACATCAATCCCAGTTGGGAGTCGGTGAAATCCATCGTACGGAAAAACCTCTATCTTTCGGCCTACGCGGGCAACGGACATTACAACGACATGGACATGCTGGAAATTGGGCGCGGCCTGACGCAAGACGAAGAAGAAACGCACTTCGGCCTGTGGTGCATCATGGCCTCGCCTTTGCTGATAGGTTGCGACATGACCTCCATCCCCGCCCCATCGTTGGCTTTGCTGAAAAACGAAGAATTGATAGCCCTGAACCAAGACCCGCAGGGATTGCAGGCCTATGTGGCCCAGCAGACAGACGGAACTTACGTCCTGGTGAAAGACATTTGCCGGAAACGGGGCCTGACGCGGGCGGCGGCCTTGTATAATCCCACGGACAGCGCGCGCACGATTTCCGTTCCCCTGGCCAAGCTGGAATTGGGCGGGCAAGTGCAAGTGCGCGATTTGGTGAGACGCCGGGACTTGGCGCCCGTTGCAGACCGCCTCTCCATGCAGGTGCCTGCCCACGGCGTGCGCATCCTTCGCTTGGAGGCTTCCGAGCGTTTGGAGCCTACGCTCTACGAAGCGGAACAAGCCTACCTGAACCTGTATAACGACCTGGGCAAACCACGCTCGGTGGTCTATGCCCCTTATGAAGGAGCGTCGGGCGGCATGGTGGTCAGCAACTTGGGCGGCCAAGCCGAGAATTATGCCGAGTGGAACGAAGTCTATAGCGAACGAGGCGGCTTGTACGAGATGTGCATCCACTATGTCCCGGCCCTTGGCAGCGAGAGGGAACTTCCCGACCGCAAACTGGAGGTGAGCGTCAACGGGCATCAGACATTATTGGACAATTTGGAGGACGACCCGGCGCGGGGCGTAGTGCAGACTACGCTGCTCGTCCGCCTGAAGGCAGGCTACAACATAGTGCGCATGTGCAGCCCCTATACCTGGACGCCGGACATCGACTGCTTCACGCTGAAACGGGTGAACGACTGAAAAAGCGCCCCGTATCGAAGGGACAATACAGGTGTGAGGCATTCACAGTACGGATGTGACGGCGTTACAGTGCGGGTGTAACGCCCATAAACTTAAGACATGGGAACTTTGCGTAAGCAAGTGTGTCTCAAAAAGCCATACAGTGTCAGCCAATTGAATACATCTACTTAAACATAAAAACAAAAATGAAACTACACAAAACTTTGCCTTGCTGTCTCCTGGCGATGCTGTTGTTGCCGGGAATGATGACAGCCCAAGAAAAACAGTACATTATTTGGTTTGACAAACCTTGCCGTTCGATGCCCATACCTGCCTGGGAGGCGGGCGGCGCTTCGTCCGGTCCGGCCGCCAATGCGGATTGGGAGTGGGAACACCTGACCCTCCCGATAGGAAACGGGCACATAGGCGCCAACATCTTCGGCGCGGTAAGCGAAGAACGTCTGACGTTCAACGAAAAGAGTTTATGGCTGGGCGGCCCCCGTACGCAGAAAGATCCGTCGGCTTATTGGGACGTAAACAAAGAATCCGCTCCCATCTTGCAAGAAATCCGCCAGGCTTTCCTGGACGGGGACAAGGAGCGGGCGGCGCGTCTGACACAGGACCATTTCAATAGCAACGTCTCCTACGAAGCGGCAGACGAACAGCCTTTCCGCTTCGGCAACTTCACGACGGCGGGCGAATTTCGCATAGCCACAGGTTTGGACGAAGCGCAAACGAGCGGATACGCACGGACCTTGTCCCTCGATTCGGCATTGGCAAGGGTGAACTTCACGTGCGACGGCGTGGACTATCGGCGCGAATTTTTTGCATCTTTCCCGAACCGGGTCTTGGCGGCGCGCTTCACGGCCAACCGCCGGGGAATGCAAAACCTTACCTTCGCTTATTTGCCCAATCCGGCTTCCAGCGGACGCTTCCGGACGGGACGGGACGGCGAATTGGTGTTCGCAGGCCGGCTGGACAACAACGGCATGGAATACGTGGTGCGCATCCGTACCTTGACCAACGGAGGAAAGGCGAGGGCGGACAAAGCCGGGCGAATCCACGTGGAAAAAGCCGACGAAGTTGTTTTCCTGATAACCGCCGATACGGACTACCGGATGAACTTTGAACCGGATTTTGACAACCCCAAGACTTACGTGGGAACAGACCCGGAGCGCACCACCTGCGAATGGATGGAGGACGCAGCCGCGCAAGGTTATGCCGCGTTGCTGGAACGTCATGTAGCTGATTATGCTTCCTTATTCAGCCGTTGCCGCTTGTCGCTGAACCCCGGCCATGCGTCCGCCGCTGCCCAACTCCCTACGCCGCAACGCTTGGAACGCTACCGGACCGGCGCGCCGGACTATGGGCTGGAAATGCTCTACTTCCAGTTCGGACGCTACCTGCTGATAGCCTCTTCGCGCCCGGGCAACCTGCCTGCCAACTTGCAAGGCATGTGGCACAACAACGTGGACGGCCCGTGGCACATGGATTACCATAACAACATCAACCTTCAGATGAACTACTGGCCGGCTTGCCTGACCAACCTGCCCGAATGCGAGGCACCCTTGTTCGACTTCATCCGCACGCTGGTCAAGCCGGGTTCGCGCACGGCACGCGCTTATTTCGGCGCGCGCGGCTGGACCACCTCCATCTCGTCCAACCCCTTCGGCTTCACTTCGCCCTTGCGCGACAAGGATATGTCCTGGAACTTCAACCCCATGGCCGGTCCATGGCTGGCCACGCATGTGTGGAATTATTATGATTATACACGCGATACGGACTTCCTACGCCAAACTTACGACCTACTGAAAGGGGCAGCCCGCTTCACGGTCGATTATTTGTGGCGCAAACCCGACGGCACGTACACGGCCGCGCCTTCGACCTCGCCCGAACACGGCCCGGTGGACGAAGGGACAACGTATGCCCATGCCGTCGCGCGCGAGGTGCTGCAGGATGCCATCCAAGCGAGCCGTACGCTGAACGTAGATGCCGGCGAACGGGCCGATTGGGAAGAGGTGCTGGAGCATCTGGCGCCCTACCGCGTCGGACGTTACGGGCAATTGATGGAATGGTCCGAAGACATCGACGACCCGCTGGACCGGCACCGGCATGTCAATCACCTCTTCGGCCTGCATCCGGGCAGCACGATTTCGCCCGTCACCACCCCGGACCTGGCTCAAGCGGCCCGCGTGGTGCTGGAGCATCGCGGCGATGGCGCCACCGGCTGGAGCATGGGGTGGAAGCTGAACCAGTGGGCCCGCCTGCACGACGGCAACCGTGCCTACGTCCTTTATGCCAACTTGCTGAAGCATGGCACGAACGAAAACCTTTGGGATTCGCACCCGCCTTTCCAAATAGACGGCAATTTCGGCGGGACGGCCGGCGTGGCCGAGATGCTGTTGCAAAGCCATGCCGGCTTCATCCATCTGCTGCCCGCCTTGCCCGACGTGTGGCACGAGGGGCGTTTGTCCGGCATGCGTGCCCGTGGCAATTTTGTGGTGGATGTGCAATGGAGGGACAATAACTTGACGGAAGCGCGGATCTATTCGGGTTCGGGCGCGCCTTGCCGTCTCCGCTATAAAGGCGCAGAAAAGCAGTTCCCCACCGAAGCCGGAAAGACTTATGTCGTCAGTTGGCACGGCGGGAAACTGCATGTGGAATAGAGGCCGCATAAAGGCGCGTCGCCCCTTATTTCTTTTTCTTCATCGGCTTGGCCCAACCTTCTTCGCTGAAGTCCGGCTCCTTCCAGCGCGGGTCTTCATCGTCGTGCTGGAAGAATTGCTTCCAATCGTCCTTGCGGCCGCGTGCTTTGGTGTAACCCCGTTCTTCGCGGCTGGGCTTGTCTTTCTTCTTGGCGGCGGGTTTATCGGCCTTGGGCGATGCCTTCTTGGGCTGGCGGGCATGGTCCTTGGGAGCGTCTTTAGACTCGGCACCGGCAATCTCTACCACGACCTTATGCCCCTTCCAGTTGGCGCGTGCCAAGCCCCGGAGGATGTCGTGGGTGGATTCCTCGGCCACCTCGAAGAAGGAAAAGCTACGCATCAGGTCAATGCGGCCAATCTCAACGCGCTTACGGACGTGGTTATTGATAAGGCCGATAAGTTCGTTGGGGAATAGGCCGTCGTTCTTGCCCAGGTTGATGAAGAAGCGCGTGTAGCCTTCCTCGGGCAGACGGTTGCCATCGGCCCGTTTGTCGCCTTTCCGGGGCTTGCGGTCTTTCTTCTCTTTCGCTTCAGAGCGCGGCTCCGTGGCCAGTTGGATTTCTTCGCGGCCGCGGTAGTAGTCGCTGAAGCGGTTGAACTCACGGCTCACCATGCGCTTGACGAGGTCTTCCTTGGAGAGCCAATCCAGCTTGCGGTAAACATCGGGCATGAAGGCGGCAATTTCCTCCTCGTTCACCTTGACCTTCTCCAAGTCGTCAATGACTTTCAGCAACTGACGCTGGCAAATGTCGGCGGCAGTAGGCATGGCGCCCGGCTCGAACTTCTTGCCTATGATGCGTTCTATCTGGCGCATACGCCCTTTCTCGCGCAGATTGATGATGGCCACCGAGGTGCCGGTTTTGCCGGCCCGCCCGGTACGTCCGCTGCGGTGGGTATAGCTTTCGGTGTCTTCGGGCAATCCGTAGTTGATGACGTGCGTCAAGTCGTCCACGTCCAATCCACGGGCGGCCACGTCAGTGGCTACGAGCAACTGGAGGTTGCGGATGCGGAATTTCTGCATCACAGTGTCGCGGGCGGCCTGGGTCAGTTCGCCGTGCAGGGCATCGGCATTATAACCTTCCTGCATCAGCTTGTCGGCAATCTCCTGCGTCTCTTTGCGCGTGCGGCAGAAGATGATTCCGTAGATGTCCGGATTGTAGTCCACAATGCGCTTCAAAGTCTCGTACTTGTCCTTGGCGTGTACGACGTAGACCACGTGACGCACGTTGGCCGTGCCTTCGTTCTTGCGCCCGATGGTAATCTCTTTGGCATCGCGCAGGTAGTTTTGCGCGATACGCGAAATCTCGGCGCTCATCGTGGCAGAGAAGAGCAGCGTGTTGCGATCCTGCGGCACGTCGGCCAGGATGGCATCGATGCTCTCGCTGAAACCCATGTTCAGCATCTCGTCCGCCTCGTCCAGCACAACATTCTGCACCGTAGCCAACGAGACGGTCTTGCGCTGCATCAAGTCCAGCAAGCGTCCGGGCGTGGCGACGATGATTTGCACGCCGCGTTTCAAGGCGCGTATCTGGCTCTCGATGGACGAGCCCCCATAGACGGGCAACACATGCAGCCCCTCGACGTATTTGGAGTAATCGTTAAGGTCGCCTGCGATTTGCAAGCACAGTTCGCGCGTGGGGCAAAGGATAAGGGCTTGCGGTTCGCGTCGGCCGACGTTGGTCTTTTGGATGAGCGGCAATCCGTAGGCGGCGGTTTTTCCCGTCCCCGTCTGCGCCAGCGCCACGACGTCATTGTTTTCTCCCAATAGATAGGGAATCACTTCTTCTTGTACCGGCATGGGCTGCACGTAGCCCATTTCTTCGATGGCGCGGCGTATCTCCGGCGACACACCGAGCTCTTCAAATGTCTTCATTCAGTCTTAATTGTTTCTGTCTCTTGATTTTCGGCCGCAAAGGTAATACAAATATTCGAGATATTGGGAGCAAGGGCGGGAAAGGAGATGAAAATGAACGAACCCCAAACAACTAGAAGCAAAATCGGGGCAACGCCCTTGACGCCGCCCCGATAGCAAAGAATTTATGAAAAGTACTCTATGATGCCTAAGCCACAAATACTACATCCGTAAACGTAATCTCTGCCCGCCATTTGCCGTCCGTTGACAAGATGACGATAGTCACCGTGTGCGTGCCCGTCAACATATCGTCCGTGATGTTCAGGCTGATGATATAGGAATTGGTAATGGCGCCCGTTATCGGCAGCCCATCCAAAGTAACGCCCGCAAAGGAAGCGTCAACCGTCTGTGAAATGCCGCCGGTGTATTGAGAGAACAAGCGCGGGTCTTCATTCTCAAACTGAACCCAGTGATACGAATCGGGCTTGTAGTTATTCAAGTCGCTGAAGATGGTGTGGATGGTACCCTTCGTGGCAGCCCAGTCATAATAGGGCGATGAGGTATGAACAGTCTCCACCGACCATTCTTCATTTCCACCCGGCTGGTTCGGCTCGTCCGTGAAGTGCACGTAGATGCGGTTGGCTCCCGGACGGAAAGTAAAGTTATCGTCTGCAAAGTGCAACATGATACCGCCGCACTCGCCGCCGGCATTGGTATAATTCTTCGCCTTGGTTTCCAAAGTGGTGTTGGCAAAACCTACCGTACGGCTGGTGCCATACATATGGCCCGAACGATTATTCAGGTAATTATGCAGATTATCGACCGTGGTAATATCGATGGCGCCGTTCACATAGCTATGATTGATGCCTACGCAACCAAACTGCACGTCCATTACCTGCGACAGCGTGGTGGACCAATCCATGATTTCCTGCGCCACGGCATTGGCTTCCTCGCCCATACTGCCCGAGTTGTCTACCAAGAACACCACATCGGCCTTTGCACGGTTGACGAAGGTGGCGCGTGTCGTGGCTGCTTTCGTCACGGTTTCGCTGTTGACCACAGAAATGGCCTTCGGCTTGCCGTCCACTTCCACCCAGATATTCTGGTTGGCGTGCCCCGTTCCGTACAATTCCATCCATTCATTGGTCTCAGGGATTTGGATGCCTGTCAGGCTCATGTTCAAGACACCTTCCCTATTCTCGTCTAGGTAGAAAGCCGGTTGCGGAATAGTCAGGTTATACGGAGGGGTGAGGCTCGGAGTCGTGCCTGCCTGGCTGTCCGGTATGCCGATGCCGCCCGTGGTGGTGCCGAAGGGGATTTCAATCCGTTCGCCGGTAGCGGCCAATACCAATATCAACTTTCCATTTTCCACCGTTACAGAGCTGAAGAACGAATCGCCTCCGCTGCCCGCAGCACCGTCCTGGCCATCCTCGCCGTCTTCGCCGACAGCCTTGACCGGATTGCCTGCCTCATCCAATATTTGGGTGTAGGTGGCTCCATTGTCATAACTTACAATCCAGAACCCGTTGGAATCCACTTTCAACTTCGGTGTGATGGCATCTTTTCCTGAAACAGGCAGTTTGTTGCCGGCATCGTCCAACAGCCAACTTTCTACCCCGTCGATGATTTGAATCCAATAGTACTTGCCGTCCGCATCTTTCTTGATGCTGATAATCGGAGCGTCGGCTCCATCGGCTCCGTCAGCCCCATCAGCTCCATCAGTGCCATTGGTGATGGTGGCAATAGTCCCATCAGAAAACTCAATCGTGTAACCATTCCCCGTGCTGGTTACTTTTGAAACAAATACACGGTTCTCAATCCCGTTAACCAAAGCCTGCAATTCCGAGGCTTGCTGGTTCAGCCGGCTCAAGGTTTCTTCAATCGACGCTATCCGGTCTTCTAACGAATTGACCTTGTCCCATAACTCGCCATCGTCATACTTACAAGATACCGCCGTCATAAGCAACAGTATCCATACCCATAGATTTTTTGTCCTCATAAGCTATTAATTTAATTGATTAATACGCCTCAAAGTTATAATTTAAATAATAAGTATGAAAACAGCTAACAGTCTATTATGAGACAACAGTTGGTTTTACAGGATTATATGGGCAAAAATAGTTACTAAGAAGATAAAAATTTATCCGGGATTGAAGATGAAAGCAGGGCAGGGCGATTATAAACAAAGGATGTGCGGCGCATATATCTCCCGGTTGCAGCGCATATATCCCCAGCAAGCGGCGCAT
>CALUOW010000028.1 GCA_944322365.1 uncultured Bacteroides sp. | reverse complement strand
GAGTTTGTCCGCGAGCTATACATCGTCATATCTTTATAGAAAATAGCTAAAATATTTGGAGCTTTTATTTTTTTCTGTAGGTTTGCGGCATCATAATCTTTTAATTGATAGAACACATGAAAAAGAATCTTAAAGTCATTGCGTTTGTAACGTTTGTTGCTGTTGTTAGTGTAAGTACCTATGTATCTGTAACTGCAAATTTATCTAAGGTGAGTTTCATGGATATTTTGTTAGGACAAGGTTGTGCTGATGATAAAAATATAGACAAACATACCGTATGGCGTTTGAATCCGAATGATACTCAGTTGACTGATTTAAAGCAAATAGCCGATAGTATTTATTTGGTGCCATTGGAAACCAATGATAGTTGTTTAATTAAGAAAGTGCATAGTCTTACTTATATGTACAATCATTTCTATATAAACAACAATCAAATAGACATACAGGTTTACGATGGCGAAGGCAACTTCTTATATGGGACGGCTAAACATTTAGGAAGTGGCCCCCATGATTATTTATCAGCCATGTCTTTTTGTGTCTTAGGGAAGGATTCTTTTGAAGTTTGCGATCCTATATCTTTGCAGGTATGCAATTTTTCCTATCCAAAAGGATTGGTTGATAAATGGCGTTTTCCTGAAGAAGTGTTGCCAATAATGCAATATGAATATCTTAATCAAGATACTTGTGTATTCATAGATGGCATCAATCTAAAATTTTATTCTCGATCTAGCCAGAAAATCATAAAGGAACTGAAAGGGAAACATAAAGTACAGTTCAGTAAAACATCGTGGGCGTTGCATAAGCAAGGGAAAAGTTTCTATTGTTCAGACATTTTTCCATCCAACGAGCTTTATGTATTGACGGAAGATCTAGAGAAAAAATTGGTGCTTCAACTGGATTTCGGGAAACATAATTTTTCTTTAATGAATTTATCAGAGGATTTTGATCCTGAGCATTATTATGCTTATATGGACGAACATCCAGAGTATGCTTATCCTTTCCAGAAGTTCATATCGGACGACCGGTATTTGGCTTATTTTCAGTTTGATGGAAAATTGTGTGTCGCCTTTAAACACGGGAAAGACGGACAAACCTTCTTGTTTAGAAATGAATCTTACTCCCGGCATCAGTTGATGATCCCGCATCATGTTGATGAAGGAAAGGTATACTATGCCGCAGAGCCAACTTATTTGCCCTACGTGGTGGATACTACGTTGATGAGCCGTGAAGATATTGGCCGGATGAATCGAGTGTCAGAGATGGATAACCCGATCATCGTAGTTTATTGCTTACGCTGAAATTATGAAAAAAATCATTGCGACAATTACAATTATAGTACTATTGACCTTATGCATGTGTTTAGCATTATGGGCAAAATGGTGTTATTGGGAAAAAATAAAGTCCATGATCAGTAGTTCACCATGCGAAGTACAGTAATTATATGAAGTACAGTACTTCACTGCATGTAGTCAGAGGTGGTGTCTTTGCTTCCGGAAAGCCACTGCGTTCTTCGTCCCATTTTTCCGATACTTCAGTCATTGTGCGCGGAAATTACTTCTAAAAGGATGTTGTAATGGGTTGAAAATCAAATTGAAATCAGAATTTATTCTAAAGTCGTCATTATTTCATCCTTACTCCGTCATCACACCTTCGCTATATGCCTTTTCTGGGCACGGAGAAACAAGGATTGGGGAGGAATTGCCTGTAAACGGAGACTACGCTCGTGGATAAAAAGAAAAAAATATCGTTTCTTTGCAACCGCGTAGCCTCGGCTTCCGTCTAACACACAAAGAAACCCATAAAAACAGATATAATTATGAAGACATTTATCCTCTCCCTCATCGCCGCGACAGCGCTCTGCCTGCCGGCGCAAAGCCAAGTAAGAACCGTGACCGAATTGGACAGCTTGGGCAACACGACGCGCGTCATCGAGTTGCTGGATACCGTGCGCGACGGCCGGGCGGAAACCGACACGCTGAGCATTACGACTTACGACTCGCCGCAAAAAGTCACCGTATCGCTGGATAATCATGACTATCAGTGGGATGTGGACGATTTGAAGCGGTGGGCAGAAGGCGCCGTGACACTCTCTGCATTCGTTGCCATCGGCCTTTTCCTTTTCTTCATCACGCCCGTGGTGCTCATCATCCTTATTTTCTACTTCCGCAATAAGAACCGCAAACAACGCTTCCTGCTGATGCAACAAGCACTGGCAGCCGGCCAACCCCTGCCGAAGGAAGTATTCAAAGAAGTGACCCTGCCGGACAACCGCACCAAAGGCATCAAAAACATGGCTTTGGGATTGGGGCTGATGCTCTTCCTCTGGATGTTGACGGACGAGGCTTCCATTGCCTGCATCGGCTTGCTCATCATGTGCATCGGCGCGGGACAGTTGGTCATCCACTACACCACGCCCAACCGGAAAATCTACGACGGCACAACCTCTTCCCCGCACGCCACGCAAGCCCAAAATGCGAAACCAGACACAACTGCTGCCGACCCTACTAACGAGGTGAGCGAACGATGAAGCGTCTGGACGACATAGCATTGGTGGCGCAGGTGGCGGTGTTTCACAACACGCGGGCCTTCGACCAACTGGTCAAGAAATACCAGTCGCCCGTCCGGCGCTTCTTTCTGCACCAGACGTGCGGCGATGGCCCGCTGAGCGACGACCTGGCGCAGGACACCTTCCTGAAGGCGTACACCAGCCTCACGTCCTTCCGTGGCTTGTCCAGTTTCTCCACTTGGCTCTACCGTATTGCATATAACGTATTTTATGATTATATTCGCAGCCGGAAAGAAACCGACGACTTGGACGCACGGCAAGTGGATGCCCAATGCAGCACGCAACAGAAGGACGTGGGGCAGGAAATGGACATCTACCGCGCCCTATCGATGCTGAAGGAGATAGAGCGCACGTGCATCACCCTCTTCTATCTGGACGACCAAAGCATCGAAAAGATAGCAGACATCACCGGATGCCCCGCCGGCACGGTGAAGAGCCACTTGTCGCGGGCGAAACAAAAATTGGCAACCTATTTAAAACAAAATGGTTATGACGGAAAACGATGACAAACTGATAGAACAATTCCTGGCGCCGGGACGCCGGGAGATAGCCGACGACGGATTCAGCCGCCGCGTCGTGCAACGCCTGCCGGACCATCGGCGAGAACGCTTGGCGCAAGTATGGACGTGGACGGGCTTTGCCGTGGTATTGGGACTTTTCATCGCCTTGGATGGCGTGCAGCTGCTTTGGAATGCCCTGCGCGAAGTTTTCGTTACAACCATCGAACAAGGGATGGCTGCGGACATCGACCCCAAGTCGCTGCTTATTGCGGGCGTGGTGCTGCTCTTCCTGGGATACAAGAAGATTGCGTCGCTGGCGTAAAGGGATATTCGCAGATTTCTATTACTTTTGCGCCCTGAAAACCAATAAAGCAAAGAGAGTTTTGAAGCACACTTTATTTATTATTGCACTCATTCTTCTGTTTCCTTTTGCCCTTGCGCACAGCCAAACGGCCAGCGACACGCTGATGATGGATTACCTGCGCAGCCAGGGCATACCCGTGACAGGCAACAACCGCGTGACGCTGCTGCCCACGGGGAAGGAGAAGTTTGCCGACCTCTTCGAGGCTATCCGGCACGCGCGTCACCACGTCCACTTGGAGTACTTCAACTTCCGCAACGACTCCATCGCCAACGCCCTCTTCGACCTCCTGGCCGAGAAGGCGCAAGAAGGCGTGGAAGTACGTGCCCTGTTCGACGCCTTCGGCAATTGGTCGAACAACCAACCCTTGCGCAACAAGCACATCGAAGCCATCCGCGCCCGTGGCATTGAACTGGTGAAGTTCGACCCCATCACCTTTCCCTACGTCAACCACGTCTTTCACCGCGACCACCGAAAAATAGTGGTCATCGACGGGCGCACAGGCTACACCGGCGGCATGAACGTGGCCGACTATTACCTGACCGGCTTGCCCAAAATCGGCCAATGGCACGACATGCACGTGCGCATCGACGGCGATGCCGTGCGCTACCTGCAAGGCATCTTCTTGAATATGTGGAATAAAGAAAGCGGACAACACGTGGGAGGTCCCGAATACTTCGCGGACATCCGCATCCCCAAACCGGAAGCCGAAGAAGTGGCCATTGTCGACCGCGTCCCGCGCGAGACGCCCCGCGCCATCAGCCATGCCTACACCGCCGCCATAGACAGCGCGCGGCACGTGGTGCGCATCATCAATCCCTACTTTGTGCCTACCAAATCCATCCGATCCGCCTTGAAGCGGGCCTTAAAGCGGGGCATTGAGGTGGAAATCATGATTCCTTCGGTCAGCGACGTGCCCTTTACGCCCGAAGCCGCTTTGTACTATGTCCACAAGTTGATGAAGCGCGGCGCGCAAATCTACCTCTTCAACGGAGGCTTCCACCACGCCAAGGTAATGACCGTAGACAACTCTTATTGCACTGTGGGCACTGCCAACCTGAACAGCCGAAGCCTGCGCTACGACTATGAGACGAACGCCTTCATCTTCGCCCCCCGCACCACGGCCGAACTCAATGCTCTCTTCGACCGCAACCGGGCAAACAGCACGTTGCTGACGCCGGAGCTTTGGAAACAACGTTCGGGGTGGAAGAAGTTCGTCAGTTGGTTTGCACATCTGTTTACGCCCGTGCTCTGAGGGCTTGCATCGTTGGAGGGAAAAGCGTAACTTTGCGGCGGTAATTTTAAAAACAGATCCGATATGAAAAAGAAATCGCTTTTAGCCGCATGCTTGCTGTTGGCCATTTGTCCGTTTCTTCGGGCGCAAGAGCCAGCATCAACCGATTCTATTACAGTATCTTATGAGACGCCCTCGCTTAAAGAAGAACTTTTGCGGGATTTGATGGAATTTCAAGGCATCCAATGCATCGATGTTACCGTGAAATCCACCTGCCCCATCACCTATACGCTCTACCAGGTACAAAACGCCCAAGGAGAAAAAAAAAGGAAAAGCATTGGTTTGCCCTTTGGAAAAAGTCCGGCGAATGAACTCACATTTCGCTTCTTCTCGCAGGCTTTGTCAAGCGATACGGTCCGTATCCGCATAGCCCGTCCCATATCAACTTCTTTCAAAGTGCCTTTGCCCACCTCAGGCTGCATTCTGATGGAAACAATCTCCGATGTTCCCTATGCCTTAACCGACCGCATCCCGCTGATTGCCTATACACCTGGACATCAAGGCGAAGTGGAGATTAATGGCATGAAAGGCACCTTTATAGATTATTGCAGCGTGCGCGATGCGCATAAGCATCCTTCCGAGTGGCATGAACTTTTCAATATCGGGAATTATATCTATTTTGAGTTGGAAATACAATCCAATACTACGCCGCAATACAATTTTAAGGAATTGGACTCAGAATCAGACAAGAAATAAGGAAAACAGATTATGAAACCCTACTTAGACCTCCTGCACCGCATCCTCGCCGAAGGCGTGCGCAAAGACGACCGCACGGGCACCGGCACGCTGAGCGTCTTCGGCCACCAGATGCGCTTCAACCTGGAAGACGGCTTCCCGCTGCTCACCACGAAGAAGCTGCATCTCAAGTCCATCATCTACGAACTGCTCTGGTTCCTGCGCGGAGACACCAACGTGCATTACCTGCAAGAACATGGCGTCCGCATCTGGAATGAATGGGCCGATGCCGACGGCGACTTAGGACATATCTACGGCTACCAATGGCGTTCCTGGCCCGACTACCAAGGCGGCTTCATCGACCAAGTCAGCGAAGCCGTGGAAACCATCCGGCACAACCCCGACTCGCGCCGCATCATCGTCAGCGCTTGGAATGTGGCCGACCTCGGACGCATGAACCTGCCCCCTTGCCACCTGCTCTTCCAGTTCTATGTAGCCGACGGACGGCTGAGTTTGCAGATGTACCAACGTAGCGCGGATTGTTTCCTGGGCGTGCCTTTCAACATCGCCTCCTACGCCTTGCTGCTTCAGATGATGGCGCAGGTGACAGGACTGAAGGCTGGCGACTTCATCCACACGCTGGGCGACGCGCACATCTACCTCAACCACCTCGAACAGGTAAAGTTGCAGTTGACGCGCACGCCTCGTCCCCTGCCGAAAATGCGCCTCAACCCGGAAGTCAAAGACATCTTCCACTTCCAATACGAAGACTTCGAGTTGACGGATTACGACCCGTGGCCACACATTGCAGGAGCGGTAGCCGTGTAATCTTTAATTGCTAATTGTCATTTGTCACTTTCCGCCTTATGAAACTATCCCTTATCGCCGCCATCGACCGCCACCGCGCCATCGGTTTCCAAAACAAATTGCTCTTCTGGCTCCCCAACGACCTGAAGCGTTTCAAAGCACTGACCACGGGACATACCATCCTCATGGGACGCAAGACCTTCGAATCCCTGCCCAAGGGGGCTTTGCCTCGCCGAAGGAATGTCGTCCTCTCCTCCTCGACAAGCCTGCGCCTTCCCGGCGCGGAGACATTCCATACGTTAGAAGATGCGTTGGCTTCCTGCCGCCCGGATGAACATGTCTACGTCATTGGCGGCGAAAGCCTCTACCGCCAAGCCCTTCCCTTGGCCGACGAACTTTGCCTGACGGAGATAGATGCTGAAGCGCCCCAGGCCGATGCTTGGTTTCCCCTTGTCGACCCTGAGGTATGGCACGAAAAAAGCAGGGACGCCCGTCCTGCCGACGAGAAACATCCCTGCCCCTACGCTTTTGTGGATTACGCGCGACGCCTTCCTTAACCGGCATTTTCCTCTCCTTCGTCTTCTCCCACTTGCGGAATCGGCATTTGACGCTTGATAGCCTCGTGAAAGGAGATGAGCGTCTCTGTCCGGGCCAAACCCAAAGGTTGCAGTTTGTCGTGGATGATGCTCAAAAGATGATGGTTGTTGCGCGCATAGAGCTTGATAAACATGTCATACTTGCCCGTAGTGAAGTGACACTCCACCACCTCCGGGATAGCCTCCAAGGCGCGTGTCACAGCATCGAACGAGGCTGGATCTTTCAGGTAAATGCCGATGTAGGCGCACGTCTCATACCCGATTTTCTCCGGGTCGATGATAAACTCCGAGCCTTTCAAGATGCCCAAGTTGGTCAGCTTCTGAATGCGCTGGTGGATGGCAGCTCCCGAAACATTGCATGCACGCGCCACCTCCAGAAAAGGAATGCGCGCATTGTCGGCTATCAAACGCAAGATTTGTTCATCCAATGTATCCAATTGATGATGTCCCATTATGCTTGTATTCTAATTGATTAAAAAGATATAATGGCTTGCATGGCGTGGCAAGCAGATGCAAAGTTAGGCATTTTCCCGTCAAAACAGCATACAATTTGCTACTTTTCTTATTCGGAAAAGGATAAATAATGTGCAAACACCGTATATTTGCAACGCTAAAAAACATGTTGTTATGAAGAAAAGGAATCTGTTGCTCTTGGCGTGCCTCCTAGCCTGTCTGGGATTGGGCGCGCAAACCTTCGAGAATTATTTCACCGACCGCACGCTTCGTGTGGATTACCTCTTCACGGGCGACGCCCGCCATCAAGCCATCTGCTTGGATCAACTCTCGTCCCTCCCCCGATGGGCGGGGCGCAGGCACCATCTTGCCGAGCTTCCCCTGGCAGGCAACGGACAAATCGTGATGAAAGACCGGACGGACGGCACCGTTATCTACCGCACTTCCTTCTCCTCCCTCTTCCAGGAGTGGTTGGAGACGGACGAGGCGCGCACTACGGCAAAAGGCTTCGAAAATTCCTTCCTCTTACCCTACCCCTTGCGTCCTGTATCGGTAGAGATAACCCTCTTCGACCCGCATCGCAACGTACGCGCCACACTGACACACACCGTAGATCCCGACGACATCCTGATACAACAGAAAGGACAAACGCACATCACCCCGCATCGTTACCTCCTGAAAAACGGACCGGCCGACCGATGCATTGACGTGGCCATCTTGGCCGAAGGCTATACGAAAGAAGAAATGGAAACTTTCTACCGCGACGCACAAACCGCCTGCGAGAGTCTCTTCGCCCATGAACCGTTCCGCTCGATGAAAAGCAAATTCAACATCGTAGCCGTAGCCAGTTCTTCGGAAGACAGCGGTGTTAGCATCCCACGCCTAGGCCAATGGAAGAGCACGGCTTTCCACTCGCACTTCAGCACCTTCTACTCAGACCGCTACCTGACTACCTCGCGCCTCAAATCCCTGCACGACGCCTTGGCAGGCATTGACTATGAGCACATCATCGTCCTGGCCAATACGGACGAATATGGAGGCGGGGGCATCTACAACTCCTATACCCTGACCACCGCCCACCATGAAGACTTCCGCCCCGTGGTGGTGCACGAGTTCGGGCATAGCTTCGGGGGATTGGCCGACGAATATTTCTACGAAGAAGACATCATGAACGATACCTATCCCACCGACGTGGAGCCTTGGGAACAGAACATCACCACCCTCATAGATTTCACCTCGAAATGGCAGGAAATCATCCCCGAAGGCACACCTCTACCCACGCCCGCCGAAGATTTCAACACTTATAAGGTGGGACTCTACGAAGGCGCGGCCTATTCCTTCAAGGGTTTGTATCGAGGTTCGTATAATTGCCGGATGCGCACCAATGAATATCCCACGTTCTGCCCTGTGTGCCAACGCGCGCTCAGACGACTGATAGAGTTTTATACCGAATAAGAATTTAGATTAACCACAGATGACTCAGATACAACAGATGAGCACAGATTTAATAAGCAGATAATAAAGAATCTGTGAGAATCCGTATCCTCTGTGTCACCTGTGGTTAAGTATCGACAAATTATCCTTTAATTTTAAGCGCTTACTTATAATCTTATTATGCTTACATTTCAACGTATCACTACGGCCGACAAGGCTCTTTACAACTTCATGGAGCAACTGATGGTTGCCTCCTTCCCCGCCGAAGAGTACCGTCCGCTCGACCAACTCCGGCTCTACACAGACACCCGTCCAGAGTTCCACAACAACGTCTTGCTGGACGAAGAAGGCACGCCTGTCGGGCTTTTCACCTACTGGGACTTCGGCTCCTTCTGCTACGGCGAACACTTCGCCATCGATCCAACCCGGCGCAACGGAGGCTTCGGCAAGCAAGCCCTGGAGCAACTTTGCCAAAGCATCCATCCGCGCCCCATCGTGCTGGAAGTAGAGATGCCCGAAAACGAAATGGCCTGCCGACGCATCAATTTCTATAAAAGACAAGGGTTTGCCCTGTGGGACAAACCCTATCTACAACCTCCTTACAGACCCGGCGACGAATCCTTGCCCATGCGCCTGATGGCCTACGGGGCATTGGATGCCGGACGCGACTTTGACAATGTGCGCGCCCGCATCCATCGCGAGGTCTATGGCGTTTCTTAAACGATGCCTTGCGCCATCATGGCCTTGGCCACCTTCATGAAGCCTGCGATGTTCGCGCCCTTCACGTAGTTGACATAACCATCCGGCTCGGTGCCATACTTCACGCAGTTCTCGTGGATATTCTCCATGATGTAGTGCAACTTGTTGTCTACCTCTTCGGCACTCCACGAGAGCCGCTCGGAGTTCTGCGTCATTTCGAGACCCGATACAGACACGCCGCCCGCATTGGCCGCTTTGCCCGGAGCATAGAGAATCTTGGCTTCCTGGAAGACGCGGATGGCTTCGGGCGTGGAAGGCATGTTGGCGCCTTCGCTGACAGCAATGACCCCATTGGCAATGAGTTTCTTGGCATCCTCGCCATCAATTTCGTTCTGCGTCGCGCTAGGCAGGGCAATGTCTGCTTTCTCGCCCCAAGGACGGGCGCCTTCGACATACTTCACACCCGGATACTGCTCGGCATATTCGCGGATACGGCCGCGATAGAGGTTCTTCAGCTCCATGATGTAGTCCAACTTCTCGCGGTCGATGCCATCGGGGTCGTAAACATAGCCGTCGGAATCACTCATGGTCAGCACCTTGCCGCCCAACTGGAGGACCTTCTCGGCGGTGTACTGGGCCACGTTGCCCGCGCCGCTGATGAGAACGGTCTTGCCCTTCAGATCCATGCCCTTGGTCTTCAGCATTTCCATGAGGAAGTAGACATTGCCATAGCCTGTGGCCTCGGGGCGGATGAGGGAGCCGCCAAACTCCTGGCCTTTGCCGGTCAGCACGCCGCTGAACTCGCGCGTCAACTTCTTGTACATGCCGAACATGAAGCCCACTTCGCGTCCGCCCACGCCGATGTCGCCTGCGGGAACGTCGATATCCGGACCTATGTGGCGCCACAGCTCCAACATGAAGGCCTGACAGAAGCGCATCACCTCAGCGTTGCTCTTGCCACGGGGCGAGAAGTCCGAGCCGCCCTTACCGCCGCCCATGGGCAACGTGGTCAGCGAATTCTTGAAGGTCTGCTCGAAGGCGAGGAACTTCAGGATACCGAGGTTTACGGATGCGTGAAAGCGAATGCCACCTTTGTAGGGGCCAATGGCGTTGTTGTGCTGCACGCGGTAGCCCATGTTGGTCTGCACGTTACCCTTGTCGTCTACCCACGTCACGCGGAACTGATACACGCGGTCGGGGATGCAAAGACGCTCAATCAAATTTACCTTGTCAAATTCGGGATGCTTGTTGTATTCCTCCTCGATGGTGGAGAGCACTTCTTCTACAGCCTGATGATACTCCGGCTCGCCGGGAAACCGTCTCTTCAGGTCTTCTAATACCTTAGTTGCATTCATACTTGTAGTTTTATTTATTGGTTATCAATTTCAACTTTTAGTTATCAACTTGTCATCGTATATCCGATAACGGTGGCAAAAGTACGCATAATTTTGAAACCAACAAACATTTTTCAAAGAAAATGAAAGGTAGGGCTACATTTTTTTGCTTTTATCCCCCTTACGCTTGTTGATTTGTTAGTCTTTATGGCCCAAACGCCGCATTTTGCAGTTGCCTATTCGGCCAATCCGTCTTTTCTCCTGCGCGCCTCGTCAAACTTCTGCTTCATCGTCGGATTATTATAGGTAAGTTTGCGAATGGTCAGCCCCTCCGTGTCTTTATTCGCCAGGCGGAGATTGTTTTCAGAACTCATCAGGCTCTCTTTCACCTTTTGCAGTTTGGCTATCGTGTCGTCAATCTGCTTGATGGCCTCGCCGAATCTCCGGGAAGCCAGTTCGTAATGCCGCCCGAACTTGTCCTTGAACTCCTCTAGCTTATCCTCAAAATTGGTCACGTCCACTTCCTTGCTTTGCGCCAGCATCAACTGTTTCTTGTACTCCAAACTCTTCCGCGAAGTCTGAACAAGAAGCGTTATCAAAGGAATGAAGAACTGCGGGCGGATGACGTACATCTTCTCATAACGGTGAGACACATCCACGATTCCGCCATTATACAACTCGCTATCCGGCTCGAGCAAAGACACCAGCACGGCATATTCGCACTCCTTCTTCCGGCGGTCCTCGTCCAACTTCTTGAAGAAATCCTCGTTCTTATGCTTGGTCGAGGTCGTATCCATCTCGTTCTTCATCTCGAACATGATGGAAATGTACTCTACGCCGTCCGCCCTGTCCCTGAAGATGAAGTCCCCCTTGGTGCCGTCCGCCACCTCATTGTCCTTCTCGAAATAAGCATTGGGCAAGATAGGGCGCAACAACTGGTTGAAGAGCGTGGAGCAATGTATCTCCAACGTCTCGCCCACCATCTTCGTGCTCATGCGGGTTTTCAGATCCTTGTAATAATCAATCTGCTCTTGCTTGGTTTGCAACTCCAACAGATGCCGCTTGTTCAACTCCTCCGTTTCCGCCTGCGCCTTGAAGCGCTCCAAGGCCATGTCGGACTTCAGCTTACTGATGGCCTGCTCCCGTGCCTGTATGGCAAGCTCAGACCTCTTCTGCTCCTCCATCACCGCGATTCTCAACTTCGACTCCTCCTGCTCGATGGCCGCATGCAGCGTGGCGATGGTCTTGTCCTTCTCCGCCAATGCCAGTTGCCGCTCCGAATCCTTCTGGCCGGCAATGCTCTCCAACTGATTCTTCAGCCGGACGATTTCCGCATCCTTGGCGCCCAATTCCAAATCCTTTTTATTCAGCCTGCTTGCAAACTCCTGCGCCGCTTTATTGGATTCCAAAGCCTGCTCCGCCCTATGCCGTGCCTCCATCTCCCGGATACGCCGCTCAATTTCCGCTTCAAACTCGGCATTCTTCACCTGACTGAGGATGGAAGCATAATCCGCCTCATCCACCTTGAACACATTCCCGCACTTCGGACATTTCAACTCTTTCATACTTAAATTTTTATGTTATACCTTGCTGTCGCAACTGCAAAGTTACTCACAAATCCCGCACGTTCCCTCCTCTATGGAGAATAATTTCTTTAACTCCGCAAATCCAGATTACAGTCGAGCGCTTTCATCCTCCATTAAAAAACAGCAAAAGCCCGCCCCAAAACTTGGAAAACTACGACACAAAACCTATCAATGCACGGACTAAGTTCCATCTGTAGGCTACAGATACACATCTGTACGCTACAGATGCGCATCTGTAGGTTAAAGATGCACATCTGTAACCTAAAGATGAAGCACATATAAAGCTCCAACAAGTTTTTTCCGGCGAAACGAAAAGTTTTGGCAGCATACAAATAAGAAAAGCTACGGGCTATTGTAAACCGCAGCTTACTCTTGCCCGTAGCTTATGACCCTCTCAAAATATAGGATTATTCGTAAACGAAGCGTCCGTTTTCCCAACGACGATTATAGACAATCGGAGGAGTGGTAGGCTCTATGTCCTCTGCCGGAGCAACCACCGTGCGGGTAGTAGTTCGCGGCCTCGACAAATCCCACTGCACAAACTCTTCGTAATCAAACTGCCAATCTTCGCCGTAAGCCAGTTTGTGGATACGGTTGTAAATGGCTGCGCGGGATGGGGCGTTGAAACCTAATTCTGAATGAGAGTCCTTCATCATACTAGTTTCTGTAGGACGATAAACTCCATAATGATAAGTCCAAGCGCCTTCATACGCTCCAAGGGACTCACTGGCATACCGATCATCCTCAATAAACCTATGCCAATATATTTTCGATAAATCATTTGTAAAATCAATGTTCTTCCACCATCCCCACGTATTCCTTCTAGTTATTCCATTTTCTATTTCTGATTCCGATATTTGTGCAGAACTTCCATAATTATATTCATCAGCCAACTTCGCAAATCCATGCCCGCCTGCTTCATGAATCAACGTCCCTCTGTCAACAATCTTCTGCAAGCCATAATCTAAAGAAACACATGCAATTCCAGTTCCTCGCCCATAATCTCCTTTATAATCATTATAAAAGCCGAGATAACAAACTCCACCAGCAGGAGTATTTCCAATAAGAATTATAAGTAATTCATTCTTTTCTTCATCCGTGAAATCCTTACACAAGTATGCATATTCATTAACCTTTTCTAACTCGTCACAATACAACGCCCTACCATCACCATGACATGAGAAGGCCGTTTCATTACCCATAATAAGGCCTTCATTTTTTGAGACAGCATCAACATAATATACATTGAACAAATGCTGAAATGACGTATATGGCTCAATCGAGAAAAATGCTTCCATTCCTTGTTTCATCACATCATCGTATGTGCCATCAGCGATTTGCCGATCTGAAAATCCATCCCCCATCAATACAATATTAATTCCATTACCATCTGTTGCAGTCTGTAATATATGTACCTGTTTATCTGCAGAGTAATCTTTTGATTCATAAGTTAATGGCAGATCTCCTTCACCTAATTCCTCCCTCAAAATTTCCAACAGAATTTCATCATCATGAATTTGACTATCAAATAACAATTTCCCATTTTCATCAAATAAATAGATAATGCTAAAATTTCTAGTATAAACTCCAGTCCAAATATCAAATGGATTTGCATCTACAATAATTGGCCATTCTATTTCATATTTCTCTACCAATTCAGGAATATAAGTTTCAGCATTTTCCAATTGACTACATAATCCCAATACTCCTAATTCGTGATTTTGATACGACTGGTATATATTAGAAATGACCTCTATCTCCTCTCCTACTTCAAAGGAAGCATTCCATTCATAATAAAGCGTAAGATTATTTTTCTTTACGAACTCAGTACTATTAATTAAATTACCATCAAAATCATAATAAGTAAAGTCTGGCATATACAAATTGAAAGAGTCAAAATCAAAATCTTCTCCTAACAACTCCCATCCCCAGGTTTGCCACCAGGTTGTAGATGTTAAATCAGGAGATAGGCTACCTGAAAAATCATTATCACTCAAATATAGAGAGAAAAGATTTTCAAGTTTAGTAATTTCTATGGGTATTGAACCGGTCAATTTATTGAAAGATAAGTCCAATGTTGAAAGTTCTGTCAAATCTCCAATGTTAGTTGGTATATACCCTGTTAAGTTATTAGCTCGCAAGCTAAGCCATGTAACTCTTCCATTCTTATCAATCCGTTCTACTCCATACCACTCCTCCAAAGGCGCATCCGTACACCAATTCTCATTATTTTTCCAATTTTTTCCATTTGTGGCATCATACAAGGCAATAAGCGCGTCGCGGTCAGAAGTACTTTCTTCTTCCAATTCCCCATCGGCATCTACGGTAACAAAAGTAGTGATGACCGAGCGGCTCACTTCCACCGCCTTATCCGTACGTTTCTCAATGCTTACCCCTTGATTATTGGAAATGCGGAGCGTGAAACCTTGTTGCAAAACCATGGGCGGCACTACGAAATAGAAAGACGTCTCCTTGTCCTCGCTCAGCGTCAACGACTCCTCAATGCAAATTTCGTTCGAAAGGCCTTCGGCATTCTCGTCAAGCACGAATGCAGGAGCCTCCGAAGCGCAATCAACTGTTCCCATACCTGCCAACGGCGTGCCATCATTGCTGCTCAATACGACAGCATCCACCTGCATCGTACCCTTCAGTTTGATACGTATCAATCCGCAAGCCTGCAAAAAGCGGAATTGATTGGTAGCGCTCATTGCCACCATCGGACAATTGGCCGGGTCGAACGAACCATCCCGGTAATCCTGCCGGTCGCTCAAAAAGAAGGTATATTGCGTTTCTCCCACCGGACGGACATTCTCACTAAACGGATAAATGGCGTAGAATGTATTGCCAATCAAAGATCCTTCTGTATGGAAATTCGCCCCATCGCCTGCCAAATCACGACAAATGAAAGAAGTCACACCCGAAAACGAGTCACTGTAAATGCCAATTTCATCCCCTTCTTCCCACACCACTGCATTGCCTTCCGTAAGCAACGCGCGGGTCTTCACCACTTCAGACGTAGTCGCATAAATGGAAGTCAATCGCTTCGATGCGCCCTGACTACCCCACTCGTCTTCCTGACATCCGCACAACAAGAAAGTGCAAATGCTTAAGATACTTATCAAAAATGTATATTTTGTCTTCATATTTCAACAGTTTTATTAAGTTTACCACTCTTCTTCCAGTTCTTCAAAGCCCTCGATGCTTCCATCGAAACCCTCAATGCTTCCCTGAAAGCCTTTCTCTACACTCACTTCTATTACCTCGATGCACGGCGATTCGTAGCGGGCATCGACCAAATGGATTTGTTCTTTGTTCATGATAGTATGGTTTTAATGTTTATACTTTCTATCTATTTACAATTTAAAGAATCAGAATACCTTCATCACATTCAACCACCACGTCATCATCTCCTATCTGGATATATTCTAAAACCGGACAATTGAATGCCCGTATGAGCGATAGATTGTTATCCCAAAGGCTTACAATCTCTAAATATTGCAAACCAGAAAAATCCATCTCGCCGGTTAATTGATTCTCACAAGCTGTGAAATATTGCAACTTGGTACATCCCTTAAAATTAATGGATCTCAAAGCATTCTCACGCCCAAAAAATTCTGTAAGATTGGGGCAATTACTCAAATCTATCCTTGTCAGCGAATTGTAAGAGCAATCAATGTTGTCCAAACTATAACAGGTAGACAAATCCAACGAGGTCAACTTATTATATTGAATTGCTAAATAAGTTAGAGACGTGCATCCTGTTACATCTAATGTTGTTAAGGCACATTCTCCACAGCCCAAGCCATCTAGTTTTTCACATCCGGAAACATCTAATCCAGTTAATCCAGCATTTCTATAAGTTTGAACAAACCACAAATTCTTTAGTCCACTAAGCACTCCATGTCCTGCTAAATTGTTATCATTCAAATTTATAGTATAAACTTTTCCATCTCTCATGGTTATTCCATGCCATTCCTCCAATGGAGCGTCCGTACACCAGTTCTCATTATTCACCCAATTATCACCTCCTGTTGCCTGATAGAATTCTATCAAGATCTCCCGCTCGCTTTTCTGCTCCTGTGGATTTTCACTCGTTACAAAACTCTTAATACCCCCATACATATAGTCCCCATTGGCATCACGAAGGTAGGCACGCCAATAATAAGTGGTGTTCTCGGTCAAAGCACTGATGTCTGCCGAGAAAGAGCCATTGTCTTGTATAGTCGTAACCGGTAGAACGGTAGCAGTCGCTGCCGTAAGCGTTTCCGAAGTCCCGTACACAAAGCCATATTCGTAGGTGCCATCCAATAGACTAACATCCGACACTAATCCTGACAAAGTCGCGCTATTCTTAGTGATATTGGAAACATTGGTGGAAGTAACCGTAAGCGAACCACCGGGTTGAGGTTCTTCTTCCTCCTCCAATGTGAAAGTAGCTTCCGGGGCAGCTATGAATGTTTTATTAAAGTAAGATATATAAGGAACAACTTTATATTCTGCTCCCGGGTTCAAATTCTCAAAAGTAGCATGCAATGATTTATTATAATCTTCTTCTCTCAGGTAGTTTTCCTGGCTTGTACCATCGCTGTAAATACCATCCTCGTATAGCTGGATGCCTATAGCAGTTTCAAATATCAAGTCGCGGCTAACGCCATAACTTACCTCTGCGGCTTTATTTTCATTGTCCACGTTTATTATCGGGTCATCAAATGCCGGGAAGAAATAATAAGGCTTCTCGAAGAAGTTCATACTAAAAACAGGAACTTCCAATAGCGCATCACTATCTTTAAAGATATCTGCACTAGCTTCCGCTTCCACATTTATTCCTAGGCTCGTATCAAGTTTAGAGTCATTAAATAGTTCGTAGGCATTGCCGCCTATTTCCGAAAAATCTAAGGATACAGATGCAGTCTCTGTCAATCCGGCTTTCGGTTCAATTCCTATTTTAACATTGTCATTATTGAACAACTTCAGATTCAACCCCAAACTAAATCCTGCAAAGACAGTCCCCTCAATGGTGATACGTTGGTCCGAATCCATAGCATAATTCAAAAAGCTACCTGTATCTACATCGTTGGCTCCAACCTCCCATCTGCCCTGATTATAGAGGACGGTAGATGCAATGGTTTTAGAAAACTCCACATTGGCATCAAATCCCAAACTCCCTTCCCCTTCTGCAACAAATGATAAGTCTATGGATGGAGTAAAAACAAGTGTGGCAGCCGTTTTATTCAGTGGAATTGATGCAATAGGTATTTCCAAAAAGTCTAACGATTTACTTTCGGCATGAATTCCAAAGCCGAAATTGCTTGTAGCCTTACTCTGAAACGTCACAAATGCATAAGGAGGTAATTGTGATTCATTATTAAACTCAAAATGCGCATGCAGTTTATATCCATTTGTAATAGAACCACTTACAGAAACAGACTCTTTAGATAATGCTATAGGATAGCTAACACAATAAAAACCGTCTTCGTCCTTAGAAAGAACCAAACGAGTTGATTCTATCTCACTACCTTCCGGAATCAAATCAAATGTTTTATCCATATAGAGTTGTTCGAACGCCTCATCCAAAGCCGCCGCTTCCGTATGCACCGCATACCCCTCGTTCGTCTCATCCACACTCGTCACCTTGCCCAAGAAACCTGCCGGAAACTTCTCGGTTATCTCGCTATACAGCAACACCGAACCCACCTTAGGAAGTTTATCACTCGGAATATCCTTGGCAAAAGTCAGCACGTTCAGGTCAGACGTTTCATCCCCCTCGCTCTCCACGGAAAAGATATAGGCCTCGTCATCCCTGCTGTATTGGATGGTATTGTCGGCCAACACATAGCTGACATCCTCGTCACAACTCAGCGTAGGCATGCTCAAAATCACCGCACGCTTAATGCTGGCATTCAAAGTGCTCTTTTGGAAAAGGACTTTGCCGTCTGCATTTTGCAAAGAAACAGTCAGTTTCTCGTATTCACCCACAGGAATAGGAATATAGAAGGTAAACGTCTTATCCGATACGCTACCGGTCAATTGATAAGTAATGGAATATTGCGTATTCCCATCATCCTGAACGGCCAGTATGGCATCCGCTTGGTGTACATCCTCCACCACTGCCGTACCGGCAATGCCTTTAGGATTATCGCCCTCGGAAGTAACCACAAACTGCACGCTCTCTTCCGGAACATTGTTGACCGTGACCTTCATCAAGCCGCACAGATGCTTAAACGAAAGGGCATTCTCACCATTGCTGTAACCTATCATGGGCGCATTGCTGTTATCCGAATAAACATATTCCGCAGGCAGTTCAAAACTCAAAGCCGAACCTTGCAGCCGCGCACCACTCTGATAAGGATAATAGGCTATATCCGGTTGCTCACCAACAGCCAACTCACCAGTAAACCGGGCAGACGATCCATTGGCAGCCTCCAATTCAAACAAGGCATTATTGGTCTGAAGGTCACCAAATACGCCAATCTGATCTCCCTCCGTCCACACTACCTGATTTTGCGCATTAACAGCCGTGCGGGTACCATTCTGCTCAATTTGAGCAGTGATAGCATAGGTCTCTTTCTGATTCTCACTCTTATAGTCGTCTACGCAACTCGCCAAAAACAGTACGATAGACAACAAACAATACATTCTATAACTTTTCATGGCCTCCTCCATCTTTTAATCATTCATTACATATCCCAGCTACCGTCTTCTACACTGTAGCCCTCGTTCTCTATACCCTCCAAGCTCGCCTGAAAACCGGCTTCTACGGCCACCTCCGTCCATTCCACCCGAGGCGAAAGGTAACCGCCATCTTTCGTTTGTTCCTTTTCAACTTTCATAACGATAAATTTTATTTGTTTGTAAGGAGCAAAGTAAAGTAAAAAATCTTATAAATCATAAGCAGACATAAGCAATTAATAAACAAATGACAATATCAAAGACTATGCAGTCCAAATTATGGACTATCCTGTCGAAAATAAATTTCAGCATTCCACAAGCAGATGCCGGGAATTGGCTACCATAAATGACAATTTATCGATAAATCAAGCACAAACGACACAGACAGCCCCCCACAGAAAAGGGGCGACAGAAACCTATCTTCCGCCGCCCCTCTTGCTAACAATTACGCATTACGCGCATTCAGCCGGCATCAACCAAACAAATCCTCATCGTCGCCGTCTTCGCCGCCATCCTCGCCGCCGGTG
>CALUOW010000027.1 GCA_944322365.1 uncultured Bacteroides sp. | reverse complement strand
CGGCACTGAACCCGGCGGCGAAACGGGTGGAGAGGACGAGGACCTCTTCGGTTAATTTAAACACGGAGACACGGAGGCACAGAGTTTAATTTTCTCCTCTTATCCTATCTTCTGTGCAAAGGGAGGACACGGAGCACAAAAGTGCAAAGGCGACAAAGTCGCAAACTCTGTGTTCTCTTTCCCGTTGGCAATGAAAAAGGGATGGCAAAAAACTTTGTGTCTCAGTGCCTCCGTGTTTGATTTTAAATCAGAAACCTTCTAACCTTCTTAACTTCTAACTTCTTAACTTCTAACTTCTAAATCGCTATGGACAAGAAATCTATTTGGAAAATGGTCATTCAGACCCTTATCAGCATCCTGACAGCCATCGGCACCACGCTGGGACTGGTGAGCTGCATGGGGGCGTAAGGGAAAGAAAGCACAAAGAGAAGAGGATGTATCAAAAAAAATGCAGAATGACAAAATGATAGTCACCCTGCATTTTGATACATCTTCTTGGTTATTCAAAATTCCCCCAGGCAGCCCCCTTATTCTTCGAAATGCAACAGCCCGAAGAACTGCGGGCAATGGAAGTTGGGCGTCTCCAACCCGATGGGATTCCACGACAAGAAATGGGGCGTCTGCAACAAATCGCCGCACTTGTAGAAATTGGCGCGTACGTCGCGGCCGGAGAAGGTGCCCAGGTCGTGAAGGAAGAAGGTGGATGCGGGGATGATCAACGCCACCTCCCAAGCGCATTCGCCCACACGCTCGTCGAAAGGCTCACGGCCCAACGAAGCCCAGCGTTGCACGCGGTCCAACACCTCCTGCGGGGCGTGCGGACGGTCCTTGCGCCCGGCGCCGCCGCCCACCAGCAAGGCGCCTGCGCAGTTGCACTCCACATTATAATATACATCGTCGCCTGCGGGCATGGAAAAGAACTCGACGCACGAGTCTTCCCACACGCGCCCGTTGTCCGCCGGAGCCACGGCACGCACCGAGGCTTCGCGCACCTTGTAGTGCAGCAGCAACGCATCGCCCGTATGCGCCAAGCGGAACTGCACGGCGGGTTGATAAGGATATTCCTTCCAATTGACCGTAGCGACGGGGTGGAAGCCTATTTTCTCTTGGTCCAACAGCGCGGGGATGGCCTCGACGGGCACGTTGGCCGCGCTTATCTTTTTGATGGTCAGTTCGTTCATAATCAGTCAAACAATTAACAAACCGGGAGCGGGGCCCTCGGGTTTACTTCGTACACTCCGCAATAAACGCACGCATCTCGTCCTGATGTTGCTCGACGCTTTGCCACAGCTTGAACTGGGCAGCCGTGCGCACCAAGTTGTGTTCAGGATAAGCAATCTTGTAATAGGTATCGCCGTTGAGATAGTCTGCCAGGAAGCGCACGCACTGCATGTAGGGGAAGAGGGCGGCGGCATAGGGCAGGTTCTCCACCTCTATGGGCAGCAGGAATTGGCATGCCGACTCCAGGTAGCCGCGTGTGAAGGCGCGGAAGATGTCCATGTTGAAGTTCACGTTGTCCAGGTTGCGGTCGTCTTCGGCGCCCGTATTGGCAGCCGACCGCAGGAAGTCGCCGTAGTCCGAGAATACATACGACGGCATCACCGTATCGAGGTCGATGACGCAAAGCACGCGGCCGTCTTCGTCGAACATCATGTTGTTCACCTTCGTGTCGCAATGGCAGACGCGCTTGGGCAGACGGCCTTCGCGGTGCAGGCGTTCGGCCTTGCACATCTCGTCGGCGTGCTTCTCCAGCTCGTCCAGGTAGGGTTTCACCTCCTTCACACGGCCGGCGGCGTCGGCTGCAACGGCCTCGCGCAACTGGCGCAAGCGCAACTCCATGTTGTGGAAGTCGGGGATGGTCTCCACCAACGGTTCGGTCACGTCGGCCAGCATCGCCTCGAACTCGCCGAAGGCTTTTCCGGCGCAATAGGAATATTCGGGATTGACGGTCTCATACGTCTTGGCACGGGGGATGAACACCATCACGCGCCAATAATTCTCGCCGTCGTGCCAATAGGTCTTGCCGCTGTCGGCAGGGAGGAACCGGAGCACCTTGCGGTCTACGTCCGTCTCGCCCCGCGCTTCGAGCTTGCGGCGGATGTGGTTGGTGACAACTTGGATGTTCGATTGCAAGCCGTCCACGTCTTGGAAAATGGCATGGTTGATGCGTTGCAACACGTAGTCGGGAGCGTCGGCTTCTGCGGTAGTCACCTTATAAGTATCGTTTATCAAGCCTGTGCCCAGCGGGCGGATGTTGTTCACGGTTCCTTCCGTCCGGAAGTGTCCGACAATGGATAAAAGGTCTTTCATCGTTCTTTATTTTATTTAAGTGAGTGACAAAGATAATGCTTTCGCCGCACTTGAGCAACCAACGGGCGGCTTTTTTCCTTCAATGCCCCGCCTGCGCCTGTTTCTTCAGGTATTCGTAGCCGAAGCGGCAACGCAGGCAGTCTTTCTTGTCGCAATAGGCCGTCTGCAGTTGGAGCAAGGCTTGCGAATCGGCGGCGCTGCGGACAGGCAATCCGGCGGCAGCCCAACGGCGGACGACGCTGTTGTCTTCGGCCTTGAGCGACTCCAGGAAAGCGATGGCGCGGTTGCACAATTTTTCGTCCGAGCGGTATTGCCCGTAAGCATAGAGGACGGGGACCACCGTATTCATCACCACCAAATCCACCGCCCGCGCGCCCAGCGTCTTCTGCCGGCGGGGCGAGGCCTTGTGAAAGTGGAAGTGCTCCGTCCAATAGGGCGACGTCCGCGCATGGAAAAGGCGGCGCGCCTCGTCCAGCGTTTCGGCCTCCAAAACGCGCGAAAAGAGGCCATCTTCCTTGCAATAGAGCCAAGCCAACTGCGCCAAGCGGATGGGCGGGAAGTTGCCGGGGCGCAACCTGAGGAAACGCCACCGGACGGCAGGCATCGGCTCGGGGAGATTGAACTTGTGGCGCAAGTAGCGGTATTCGCGCCGTAGGTCGGCCGGGTATCCATCGGCGCCCAAATCCGCCTCCAGCAGGCCGGCCGTCCCCAGAAACAGGGCTTCCACTTGAAACAGGTCGTCGCGATGCTTGTCCACGGCGCGGAGAGGGAGGCACGAAGCCCAAGCCTCGAAAGCGTCGGCATTCAGCCCGAAGCCAAAGTTGCGCGCCAAGGTCATGAAGAAAGCGTCCGCCCAATCCCCGCCGCACGCCGCCAACCTGCGGCGGATGGACGCTGCCTTCTGTTCGAGACGTTCGGTTTGCAAAGCCGAAAGCCAGCCATGTATCTTGAGCGGGGGCAATGCGGCAAACACGGAGCGGCACGGAGGCAGGGCATCGGTTCGGCAAAGGTCGGCGTAGCGCAGGCGGACTTCGTCGGGGACAGGCAACACCAATTGGGGGATGGGGCGTCCGTCGGTGCGGCAGACGACGGCATCGGCCTCGGCCACCACATGCAGCGCCACGTTGTCGTAAGCAGGATTCCGGTCGTGCCCGTGACGCGACCAGTCGGACGCGCAGTCGTGCACCTCGACGTTGCCCACCCACAACGTGCCGCCCACCTTGACCTTGGCGTTGAAAAAGTCGGGCCCGGCATCGGCGTTAGGAAGGCCCGGATCTATGACCTCCAACGGCTGTCCGTCGGTAGTCTGCAACGGATGCAGGGGAAACAGGCGGTGCCGCCAGACGTAATGCAACAGTTTTTCCATGGTTCTTAAAGGATTAAACACATTCTTATGATTGCCCTGCAAATGTAAGGAGAATCCCCCGAAAACGCAAAACATAGCGGGCGGTTATTCAACATATATCGGCCGCAAGCGGGAGATATATGCGGCGGAAAAGACAAGAACTGCCCCGCACGGCGGTTAAAATATCCGAAATCTTGCCTCCACAAGCAAGAAAAGCATTATCTTTGCGACATATACTATACATCAATTTACAGGAAACAATGAAAATAGCATTAATAGGCTACGGCAAGATGGGCAAGGAGATAGAACGCATCGCCCGTGGCCGCGGACACGAGATTGTCTGCATCATCGACTTGGACAACCGGGAGGATTTTGCATCGGAAGCATTCCGCAGCGCCGACGTCGCCATCGAATTCACCAACCCCCAAGCCGCCTACGACAATTACCTGCGCGCTTTCGACGCAGGCGTCAAGGTGGTGTCGGGCAGCACCGGCTGGCTGAAAGAGCACGGCGATGACGTCCGCCGCCTTTGCACCGAAGGAGGCCAGACCTTGTTTTGGTCCAGCAACTTTAGTTTAGGCGTAGCCATTTTTTCGGCCGTAAACAAATATTTGGCGCGCATCATGAACCAATTCCCCGAATACGACGTCGCAATGGAAGAGACGCACCACATCCACAAACTGGACGCTCCCAGCGGCACAGCCATCACCTTGGCCGAAGGCATCTTGGAGAATCTGGATCGCAAGACGCGCTGGGTGAAAGGTACGTTGCAGGCTCCGGACGGCACTGTCAGCGGGAGCGCGCAATGCGCCCCGGAGGAGCTGCCTATCAACTCCGTCCGCCGCGACGAAGTGCCCGGCATCCATAGCATCCGCTACGACTCGGCGGCGGACAGCATCACCCTCACCCACGATGCCAAGAACCGCAGCGGCTTCGCCTTGGGCGCCGTGCTGGCCGCCGAATACACCGCCCGGCACACGGGATTACTGACGATGGAAGACTTGTTCCCCTTCCTGAAAGAATAAAATTATGCGATAAGCGAACGCCAACCGCCCTACACTTATCCCTAACTACTAACCGTATTTTCTACACATGTTTACCAATAATCCGAAACTGGACCGCCCGCAAAAGAAAGGCGCCGGCCGCTGGATCAAGTTCGGCATCGTCACCCTGCTATACCTCTTGTTCCTCCTGTGGGTCAAGAGTTGGTGGGGCCTCATCGTGGTGCCTTTCATCTTCGACGCCTACATCACCAAGTTCATCCCTTGGGGATGGTGGCGCAAATCCAAGAACCCGGCCGTGCGCGGCGTCATGAGTTGGGTAGATGCCATCGTCTTTGCGCTGGTGGCCGTCTACTTTGTCAATATATACCTGTTTCAGAACTACCAGATACCTTCATCGTCGCTGGAAAAGTCGCTGCTGGTGGGCGATTACCTGTACGTCAGCAAAGTCAGCTATGGCCCGCGCGTGCCCAATACGCCGCTGTCCATGCCCCTGACGCAACACACGCTGCCCATCGTCAACTGCCAGTCCTACTTGGATTGGCCGCATTGGGACTACAAGCGCGTGGCAGGTTTCGGACACGTCAAGCTGGGCGACATCGTGGTGTTCAACTTCCCGGCGGGCGATACCGTGGCGTTGAACCATCAGATGGAAGATTTCTACACCTTGGCCTACCGCGAAGGACGCCGCCTCTACCCCAACCCGGTGGCCATGGATAGCCTGACGCGGCAACAACAACGCGCCGTCTACGACCTCTACTACGAGGCGGGCCGCAAACTAATACGCAGCAACCCGCAAGTGTATGGCGACGTGGTAGTACGTCCTGTGGACCGCCGCGAGAACTACGTGAAGCGTTGCACCGGGTTGCCCGGCGACACGCTGCAAATCATCGGCGGCCAACTCTACATCAACGGCCAAGAAGTGCCCGACCCCAAAGACCTGCAATTCAACTACTTCGTACAAACCACCGGACCGCTCATCCCCGAAGACATGTTCCGCGAGCTGGGCATCAGCAAAGACGACCAATGGCTCTTCCCGGACGATGCGGACAGCCGCTCCGTGCTAGCCTCGCTGGGGCTGAATGCCACCGACGCGCAAGGCCAACCCGCCCCGGTCTATCATTTGCCGCTGACGAAGCAGATGCACGATGCCCTGTCCGGCAACAAACGGCTCGTGGCCCGCATCGTACGCGAGCCTGCCGTCTACGGGGGCGATGTCTATCCGCTGAACCTTTATACCCGCTGGACGCGCGACGACTACGGCCCCGTTTGGATTCCTGCCAAAGGAGCCACCCTCACATTGACCGAAGACAACCTCCCTATCTACAGCCGCTGCATCGAGGCTTACGAGGGCAACACGCTGGAACAACGCGCCGACGGCATCTACATCAACGGCCAAAAGACCGACACCTACACCTTCCGTATGGACTACTATTGGATGATGGGCGACAACCGCCACAACTCGCTCGATTCGCGCTACTGGGGTTTCGTTCCTGAAGACCACGTGGTGGGCAAACCGCTCGTCGTCTGGCTATCATTGGACAAAGACCGCGACTGGTTCCACGGCAAGGTGCGTTGGGACCGCCTCTTCAAATGGGTAGGCAACGAATAAGGGCATGAAAAAGGTACGGAAGACACTCATTATCCTGGCTGCGGCCGTGCTTGCAGGCGTTGTACTGCGCACGTGCGTCGCCACTTCCTACCTGATACCTTCGGCCGGAATGGAAAATACGCTCTACCGGGGCGAACGCATCTTGGTCGACAAGTGGAGCTACGGCCTCCGCCTGCCCCTGATGGGATGGTGGGGCTACCACCGTTGGCTCTACCGCCCCGCCGGACGCGAGGACATCGTGGTATTCAACAATCCCGCCGACTTTGCCCAACCGGTCATCAGCCGCCGCGCCGTGTTCATCAGCCGCTGCATCGGCACGCCGGGCGACACGCTGTTGGTCGATTCGCTCTTCGCCGTTGTGCCGTCCGAACGGATGGCACCCGACCAGAAGTTCCTCTTCACCTATCCCCGGCAACGGGAGCGACAACTCGACTCGCTGTTGGCACGGCTCGCCATCCAATCGCCCTTGCTAGGCGCCGACTCCGTCCAAAGCATCCGTAGCTTCAGCCGCTACGAATACTACCTGCTGCAACAATCCGTCGACGGCCCTTGCTGGATAACGCCCGCCGAACGCATGGACTCCCTACGCAGGCTCTATCCGCTCGTCGTCCCCGGCCAAGGGAAAACCGTGCGCGTCTATCCGTGGAACCGCAACCTGCTGTGCAACACGTTGTTGCTGCACGAACACCGCGATGCTTACGTTAAAGGAGACACGCTCTACGTGGACGGACGGCCTGCCGAAGCATGTACCTTTACTCAAGACTATTATTGGGTGGCAGCCAACAACACATCTAACCTGACGGACTCGCGCCTCTTCGGCTTCGTGCCCGAAGACCACATCATCGGCCGCGCCGCCCGTATTTGGTTCTCCAAAGAAAAAGACGGCCGCATCCGCTGGGAACGAATCGGGATGGAAGTCAAATAGAAACCCTCCCGCCGTTTATACATCCATAGACAGACATTCATGAATCAGACCATCCTCCAAACATCCTCGCCCGTCCTGCTATCCACCGCCTACCTCGGCCCGGTGCAATACTACGCCAAACTGCTGGATTACGGCTGCGCCCGCATAGAGCAATACGACCACTACGCCAAACAGACCTACCGCAACCGTTGCGTCATCGCCGCGCCGGACGGACCGTTGGCGCTCACCATCCCCATCGTCAAACCCGACACGCCCAAGTGCTTCATGCGCGACATCCGCATCTCCGACCATGGCAACTGGCGCCACCTCCATTGGAATGCGTTGGAGTCTGCCTACAACCATACGCCCTTCTTCGAATACTACAAAGACGACTTCCGCCCCATCTACGAGCAACGCTACGAGTTTCTGATAGACTTCAACGAAGCCCTTTGCCGCCTAACGTGCTCGCTCATCGGATTCGAGCCGCACTTGGAACGCACCACCAACTACGCCGTTGACGCCCCGGACGACTACCGCGAACGCATCCACCCCAAACGGGATTGGCAGACGGACGACCCGCAATTCCGTCCCACGCCCTACTACCAAGTGTTCCAAGACCGTCTGGGTTTCCTGCCCAACCTCAGCATCGTGGATTTGCTGTTCAACATGGGGCCGGAAAGCCTGCTGGTGTTGCACGCCTGCTGCCCTCCCGCAAGCCGCTGACGGCGCCTATATCCCCCGCCCGGCAGAGATATATCGCCCGGTAGCGGGGAATATATGATCCGCCCAAGGACGATATATGCGCAAAAGACAACTTATCAATTCAAAAATTCCACGAATAAACTTGTTTTTCTAGAAATTCCGTTATCTTTGCAAAAAAGATACTAAAACTGTCGATATCGACATATCGGCGACGAAGTACCTTTGTGAGAGCTTTACCGAATTATTAACTATCAAAGAGTTACACCATGATTAAACAACTCAGAACGGTAAGCATGCTATTGGCGCTGACCACGCTTCCGGTCGGCTTCCTGCATGCCACTCCATCAACCCCTCATGCCTACGTCACCCAGCAAAGCGGCGAATGCGAGGGCGTAGTGAAAGACATCAACGGGGAACCAATCATCGGCGCCTCCGTATCTGTGAAAGGCACCCAGTCCGGCATGATTACGGACCTAGACGGCAAGTTTCACTTTGCAGACATCAAGCCTGGCGCAGTGTTGGAAATCAGTTACATCGGTTACATTAAACAAACCGTCACGTGGAACGGCCAGCCGCTGAGCATCATCCTTCAGGAAGACACACAGCAACTGGACGAAGTGGTAGTGGTTGGTTTCGGCACCCAAAAGAAAGCCAACCTGACTGGTGCCGTCACCACCGTGAAGATGGACGAAGTCCTCGGCGAACGTCCTCTGACAAAAGCCTCGGATGCCCTGCAAGGCGCCGTGCCCGGCCTATTAGTGAGCAGCGGCGGCAACGGCCCCACCGCCTCGAAGTCTTTCCAGATTCGCGGCGCCTACTCTCTGGGTATCCAGAACAGCGACGGCAGCTACGGTGCCACGGTAGCCCCGCTGATCCTGATTGACAATGTGGAAGGCGACCTCGACTTGGTGAACCCTGACGACATCGAGTCCATCACCGTCCTGAAAGATGCGGCCAGTTCGGCCATCTACGGTGCACGCGCCGCAGGCGGTGTTATCCTGGTGACCACCAAACGTCCGCAGGGCGCCACACGCTTCCAGTTGAACTACAACAACAACCTGGCCTTCACCAACGCCATCAACCTGCCCAAACAGGCACCGCTGGACACCTACCTGCGCGCTTACCAGGACACGGGCCGCGATGACTATTGGTCATTGGGCTCGCCCAGCGTAACGCGCTGGTTGGAGTTGTTGCAGCAGTACCAACAAAATCCTTCGTCCGTGCCCACGCAAGGCGACGGCATCTTCCGCGACGACAACGGCGCCCTCTATTACCTCAACGAGAAGAATCTGGTGGAGAACATGCTGGAAAGCGGCTTCCAGCAGACACACAACCTGTCTGTCAGCGGCGGCACGGAACGCCTGCGCTTCCGTCTGTCCGGCGGCTTCACCAACAACGACGGTGTCCTCATCGGCAACAAAGACACCTACCGCCGCCTGAACGTCAACTCGTTCATCTCGGCCGACATCACGTCGTGGTTCACACAGGAAGCCACCCTGAGCTACGCGCACAGCAAGAGCACCAATCCCGAATCGGCTGCCGGCGGCATCTACAGCCTCCGACTCGGTTCCTTCTATCCGGAAGGCGCCATGCCCGAAGGCTACGGCGTAGGTGGTGACGACAACCTGCTTTTCTTCACCCCGCGCAACCAGGTGCTGAACGCCAACCCCTCGCGCAACAACTACGATAACCCGCGTATCTTCCTGAAGTCCATCCTGAAACCGTTGAAGGGACTGGAAATAGCTTTCGAATACACATTCGACAAGAACATGTACGACTACCATTACTACACGGGCGTGCAGCACTTCACCACCATCCAGGGCGGTGACGACAGTTACCCCAGCAACGACTACCTGCGCAAATATAAGCAGTTCACCAACTACAATGCCATCAACCTCTACGGCACGTATGGCTTCGACTTGGGCAAAGACCACCACTTCAAGGTAATGGCCGGCTTCAACCAAGAATCCAGCTACAAAGAGACGGTGGACAACTATTCCTACAACCAGGCCGTCGTCGAAGTTCCCTCACTGGGAGGCGGCACGGGTACGCTGACCGCCAACGACTACTACACAGAATACGCCGTGCGCGGCGGATTCTTCCGCGTCAACTACAACTACAAGGACAAGTACTTGCTGGAAGTGAACGGCCGCTATGACGGTTCGTCACGTTTCCCCAAGGACAACCGCTTCGGCTTCTTCCCCTCTGTCTCCGTAGGTTGGAACATCACGGAAGAGAACTTTATGGAAAACGCCCGCAGTTGGCTGAACCAACTGAAGATTCGTGGTTCGTACGGCCAGATAGGCAACCAGAATATCGTGGAATACGCTTTCATCCCGTCCATGAGCATCAGCAACTCCTATAACGGATGGCTAGTAGACGGCAACCGCGTGGCCGCTGTCACCTCGCTGCCCGCACTGGTCAGCACCTCGTTCACGTGGGAGAAGGTGGGCACAACCAACATCGGCGTAGACTTCGCCTTGTTCAACAGCCGCCTGTCCGGTCTCTTCGAATGGTATCAGAAAGATACGAAAGGCATGCTAGCACCGGGTATGCAGTTGCCCGCCGTGGTAGGCGCCTCAGCTCCCTACCAGAACACGGCCGACATGCGCACCCGCGGCTGGGAAGTCAACCTCAACTGGCGCGATCGCATCGGCAAGTGGGGCTACAACGTGGGCTTCAACCTCTCCGACTCGAAGAGCGTCATCACCAAGTATGACAGCAACGAGTCAAAACTGTTGTCCAACTATTACGAAGGCCAGGAATTGGGTGAAATCTGGGGCTACGTCTATGACGGATTCTACACCGTGGACGACTTCACCGACACGCAGAGCTGGCAGTTGAAAGACGGCGTGACGGACATCAACGGCTATGCCGTGCGTCCGGGCGACGTCAAGTTCAAGAACCTGCGCGACGACGAGCAGGGCACCAACCTCATCACCGCCGGCGACGGTACCTTTGACAATCCCGGCGACCGCAAGGTCATTGGCAACCAGTTGCCCCGCTACCTCTACGGCATCAACCTGGGTGTCAACTACGAGGGCTTCGACCTCAGCGTCTTCCTGCAAGGCACCGGCAAGCGCGACTATTGGCTGGCCAACGTGCTGACATTCCCGATGTATGGCGACTACACGTTCCTCCCGCTCTACGAAGGGCTGGACAACTATTGGCGTCCGGTGGATGCCGCCAACGGTGACTACACCTGCGCCAATCCGGGTGCCGAGTTCCCGCGCATTTACGACAGCTACGGCAACATGGGCTCCAACTACCGTCAGTCCGACCGCTACCTGTCCGATGCCTCCTACCTGCGTATCAAGAACGTGACACTGTCCTACTCCTTCCCGAAACACCTCATCCGGAAGCTCACGCTGTCGCAACTGAAACTGTTCGTCAGCATCGAGAACCTAGCCACGTTCAGCTCGCTGCCCAAGGGCATCGACCCCGAAACGCTGTCGTGGAGCTACCCGGCCTTCCGCACGGTGTCATTCGGCGTGAACCTCTCCTTATAAAATACTAACTATCCAAAACAACGACGACTGATTATGAAAAAGATATTCATAGGCATGGCACTGGTTTCGGGCTTGGCACTGACTGGATGCAACGACAGCTTCCTAGACAAGAGCCCCATCACCAGCCTGACGGAAGAGAACGCATTCAGTTCCTATGCCAACTTCCAAAGTTTCATGTGGCCCTGCTACGAAATGTTTACCAACACCACGATCCGCACCTCCACCCGGAGTAACGGTTGGGGTCCCGGCGGACAATATGATGGCGACGTGGATGCCAACTACTTCAACAACCGCTCGTCCAGCGGCTTCAACCAGTTTGCCTACCAGACCGTGGGGCTGGTGGCCTCTGGCAACGGCTGGAACTTCAGTTCCTTCATCCGCCGCATCAACATCATGCTGTCCCACATTGACGCCTCCGACATGACCCAAGAGGAGAAGGACCACTGGCGTGCCGTGGGCTACTTCTTCCACTCTTTCTGGTACATGGAGCTGATAGACCGCTTTGGCGACATCCCTTGGGTGGACAAGGTGCTGACGGAAAGCTCCGAGGAAACCTACGGACCGCGCGTGGCACGTACCGAGGTGGCCGACAAGGTGCTGGAACGCCTGCAGTGGGCCGAGCAGAACATCGGCGACTTTGAATCACAAGACGGCGACAACGCCATCGACCGCGACTGTGTGCGTGCCGCCCTCTCCCGCTTCACCCTGCGCGAAGGCACGTGGCGCAAGTACCACGGCCTGGAAGGAGCCGAGAAATACCTAGAAGAGTGCGTCCGCGTCTCTGAAGACCTGATGGCCGACTATCCCACCCTGTACACGGGCACGGATGGACAGCCGGGCGCCGGCTACGGCGAGATGTGGACCACGGAAGACCTAGGCGGCGTGCCGGGCATCATTCTCTACAAGGAATACGTATCGGGCATCAATGCCGTACAAGGTGGTTGCTACTTAGAGCACACCTCCAGCCAGAGCGTCGAGGTGAACCAAGGTACTGTGGACCTCTATCTGATGAAGAACGGCCTGCCTATCCACAACCCGCAGTCCGGCTACTATGGCGACAAGACCATGTATGATACCTTCCGCGACCGCGACCCGCGCCTCTACCACACCGTCATCCCGCCCTATCGCGTGGAAGCCGGCGGTGCCAACAAGCCCGTGGAGAATCCAAATGCCGACTGGGGCTATACGGACAATCCCGTGGAACGCGAATACATCGACATCATGGGCGCCAACTACAGCCGCAGTAACCCCGGCATCGGCATGAAGCGTCTGCCCGTACAGAACTGGTCGGCCTCGCTGGTCAGCGAGATCCCGCGCTTGGGCGAAGGCGGCGCCTACCTACAGTGCCGTTCGGGCTACTACCTCTGGAAACTCTACAACAACTGGGAGGAGAACTTCAATAACGGCTCGCTGAACGTGGCGGACAAACCCATCTTCAAGATTGAGGAAACGTTGCTGAACTATGCCGAAGCCATGACCGAATTGGGACGTTTTGACCAGACAGCTGCCGACCGCTCCATCAACAAGTTGCGCGACCGCGCCGAAGTGGCCCGCATGAACGTCAGCCAGATAACCGACGACTTCGACCCCGATCGTCCGTACTACTATCCCGAAGGCAACACCGCCGGCGTGCAAGTGCCCGCCTTGTTGTGGGAAGTACGCCGTGAACGCATCATTGAACTGCTGGGCGAGGGCTTCGGCTACTACGACGTCCGCCGCTGGCGCATGGCCCCCTGGTTCATCAACAAAGTGGCCACGGGTATTTGGGTCACCAAGGAATATGCCATCAGCCAGGGCCGCACGCTCTATAATCCCGAGACCGGCTTCTCCGACGGCACAGACGGCAGCATGACCGAAGGCTACCTCTACCTCTTCAACGACCCCGTGAAGCAAGGAGTAGGCTGGCTGGACAAGTACTACCTCTACCAAGTACCCACGGACGAGATTGTGCTCAACCCCGAAATCACGCAGAACCCGGGCTACTAAACATTGCCGACCCGTAAAGATTGTTAATAACTGAAAAGAACAGCCTTGAAGCGCAGGGACTACGCCGAGTTTTCCCTATCTTTAAGGCTGTTTTTATTTACATAAACCTAAAACAACCCTTCAATATGCAAACCAACCGATTCCCCCTCCTGTGCGCCGGCCTCTTCGCCACAGCCTGCGCGACGAACGCCCAAGCGGCGGACAAAGACCCAAAGCCTAACATCATCTTCATCCTCTGCGACGACATGGGATACGGAGACTTAGGCTGCTACGGACAGAAGTACATCCACACCCCCAACCTGAACCGCATGGCCGCCGAAGGAATGCTCTTCACCCAAGCATACGCCGGAAGCCCCGTCAGCGCCCCCTCACGCGCAGCGCTGATGACCGGACAGCACTCCGGCCACGGACACGTGCGCGGCAACAAGGAATATTGGCTGGGCGAAGTCACGTATGGAGAAAACAAGGACTATGCCGTTGTGGGCCAAGAGCCCTACGACCCGGAACACATCATCCTGCCCGAAGTGATGAAACAAAATGGTTATACCACCGGCATGTTCGGCAAATGGGCGGGCGGCTACGAAGGCTCGGTCTCCACCCCCGACAAGCGCGGCGTGGACGAATACTACGGCTACATCTGCCAGTTCCAGGCCCACCTGTATTATCCTAACTTCCTGAACCGCTTCAGCCGTTCGGCAGGCGATACCGCCGTGGTGCGCGAGACGCTGGAGGACAACATCCGCTACCCGATGTATGGAGACGATTACAAGAAGCGACCGCAATACTCCGCCGACCTCATACACCGCCGGGCCATGGAATGGCTGGAAAGCCAAGACGGCAAGCAACCTTTCTACGGCTTCTTCACCTACACGCTGCCCCACGCCGAACTGGCGCAGCCCAACGACTCCATCCTGAAAGCCTACAAGCAGCAATTCTTCGTAGACAAGACTTGGGGCGGCAGCGAAGGCTCGCGCTACAACCCCGTGGTGCACACCCATGCCGAGTTTGCCGGCATGATTACGCGCTTGGATGCCTATGTGGGCGAAATCCTGGCCAAATTGAAAGAAAAAGGACTAGACAAGAATACGCTGGTCATCTTCAGTAGCGACAACGGCCCCCACGAAGAAGGCGGAGCCGACCCGACATTCTTCGGACGCGACGGAAAACTGCGCGGCCTGAAACGCCAATGCTACGAGGGAGGCATCCGCGTGCCGTTCATCGCTTGGTGGCCGGGACGCATCGAGGCAGGCACGGTGAACGACCACCAACTGGCCTTCTACGACGTGATGCCCACGTTCTGTGAATTGGTGGGCGACAAGAAGTTCCCCAAGAAATACCTCAACAAGGAGTTGGAAGGCGACTGCTTCGACGGCATATCCTTCGCCCCCACCCTGCTGGGACAGGACGACCGCCAGCAGCAGCACGATTTCCTTTACTGGGAATTCCATGAGACGGACCAAATCGGCGTACGCATGGGCGACTGGAAGTTGGTTGTCGTCCAGGGCACGCCCCGCCTCTATAACCTGGCCACGGACATCCACGAAGACAACGACGTAGCCGCCCAACACCCGGACATCGTGAAGCAAATGACGGACATCATCATCCGCGAACACCGGCCCAGCGAACTGTTCCGCGTCACGCTTCCGGACTCCGAATAAATTTCTTTCCCCGCCCGCGCGCATTCCATGCGCCCGCCGCGCGCCTTCTATGAGCCGCTCGCTGGAGATATATCGCCAGCCGGCGGCTCATATATCGCCGGCCAACGGGCGATATATCCCCTCCTTTCGTATTATTTTGCACCGAAAACCCAACAGACAACAAACCATGCTGCAACTACAATCCCCCAACGGCGACACACGCGTCCTGCTACACTCGTGTTGCGCCCCCTGCTCGTCGGCCATTATCGAGTACATGTTGGCCAACGGGTTGCGCCCCACCGTCTTCTACTGCAACCCCAACATCTATCCGCGCCACGAATACGACATCCGCAAGCAAGAGGCCATCCGCTTTGTCACGGCGCAAGGGCTGGACTTTGTGGATGCCGACTACGACCACGAAGCCTGGCTGCGCGACGTGGCCGCCGGCTTGGAAGACGAACCCGAACGAGGCCGCCGATGCCTGCGCTGCTTCCTGCTGCGACTGGAGGCCACCGCCGCTTATGCAGCCGAACATGGCTTCCGACTCTTCACCACCACCCTGGCCTCAAGTCGCTGGAAAAGCCTGGAGCAAATCAACGAAGCCGGCCGAATAGCCGCCGGACACCATCCGGGTACCCTCTTCTGGGAACAGAACTGGCGAAAAGGAGGACTGCAGGAGCGGCGCAACCGGCTGCTGCAAGAGTACGGCTTCTACAACCAACTGTATTGCGGCTGCGAGTTCAGCATGAAGCGGCTGGAGAAAGCACCGGAAGTCCCCGCCCGGCCACAGGCGGAGACCTAAGCATGTCGCCGTCCCCACGCTTCATCTCTTCCGGCACGGGGACAATCAATTATTGGATTAAGGATGTTCGAAGGGGAATAAACAGCAGATGAAGGCGTGGGGAATTTAGTATCACCCGTTCAGAAGTATCCCCATACTCGACAACAAACGTGATAATACATAAAGCCCCACGCCCATAAATGAAGCACATAATGGTTAGCGTGGAGCGTTTCGTGTATTATCCGGTGCTGCCGTCTGCGAAATTGGGGATTTCCTGAACGCCGGGTAATGCCTAAAACGCTTTTATCCTAGACTTGCTCATTAAGTATTCGGCAAATATAAGCATAAAATCGTTGCCTGCCAACAAAGAAAGAAGGATTTTCGCGTTCGGATGAAAAATCTTTCTCTTCATCGCCCGTCAGACGCTTATTCGTACACCAAGAGCGACAATCTGCCCTCGGCCAGCATCTCGCCGGCCACGTCCAGCAGCAAGTCAGGCGTCAGCGCGTCGAGGCGGCGGAAAAGGTCGGGCAACGTCTCGTAGCGGTCGTAGTGCAGGAAAGTTTTGGCCATGCCCAAGGCGTTGCTTTCGGCATTGTCCGAAGCCACAACCAACTGCCCCTCCAATTGCTTGCGCGCCGCATCCAGCTGGGTCGATGTCAAACGGCGGTCGCAGAGGCGGCGCAGCTCTTTCCGAACCAACCGGAGGCAGGTATCCACGTCGGCTGTGTCGCAACCAAAGTAAATGCAGAAGGCGCCCGTATCGGTATAAGCCGTCAGATTGGATTCGACGCTGTAGACCAAACCGCGCCGTTCGCGCAAAGCCACGTTCAGCCGGCTGTTCATGCCGGGACCGCCCAGAAGGTTGTTCAACAGGTAGAGGGCCGTGCGGCGGGGATTGCGGGCATCGTATGCGCGGCCTCCCAACATGACATGAGCCTGGTGGGTATCGCGGTGCAGGCGGCGGACGGCAGGCAGGTATGGCGGGGGCGGCAAGCGAAGGCCTACCTCGGCCGCCGCAACGGCAGGCACGTCGGCCATCAGGCGCCCGGCCAGGCGAAGCACGCGGCGAAAGTCCACATCGCCACGCACGAAGAACACCATGCGCTCCGGCCGGTAGAGCCTTGCGGTGAAGGCAGCGGCATCCGTACCACGAAACGACTTCAACCTATCGGGCGTGCCCAAGATGTTATGCCCCAAGGGGTGGCCACGGAAGAGAAGGTCCTCGAAGTCGTCGAAAATCAACTCGGAAGGCGAATCCTCGTAAGACTGTATTTCATCGATGATGACCTCCGTCTCTTTCTCCACTTCGTGCTGGGGGAAGGTGGAGTGGAAAACGATGTCGGCCAGCAACTCAAAGGCGCGCGCGAAGTGTTCGACGGGAAAAGCACAATAGACCACCGTTTCTTCCTTATTGGTATAGGCATTGAGGTCGCCGCCCACGTTCTCCATGCGGTTCAGGATATGCCAGGCGCGGCGACGGCGCGTGCCTTTAAAGAGGAGATGCTCCACAAAATGCGCCATGCCGTGCTCTGCCTCCAGCTCGTCGCGCGTGCCGGCATCCACGGCAAAGCCGCAATAGGCCACGCGCGAGCGCGCCGGTTCGTGGATAATGCGCAATCCGCAAGGCAGCGTATAGCGGTTGCACAAGGAGGGGGCTTCGTTCAAATTCTTCATTTCGGGCCAAGCATCAGGGTTTGCGGGCGCAAAAATACAACAAAACTTATTGCCGTTTATAGAAAATTGCAGATATTTGCAGAAACCAAAGGCCATGCCCCCGCCGCCACGGCGCGAAGCACGTCCCCTTGGCCGGATTTATAAAAACAGAAAGAACAACCTATGCGAAAAGTAATCGGCATTGGCGAGACCCTACTCGACATCATCTTCCGCGAAGGGCAGCCCACGGCAGCCGTGCCGGGCGGCTCGGTATTCAACGGCATCGTCTCCCTGGCACGCGCCGGCGTTCCCGTATGCTTCATCAGTGAAACAGGCAACGACCGCGTGGGGGACATCATCTTGCGTTTCATGCGCGACAACGGCATCGACACGACGCATGTCAACGTCTTCCGCGAAGGCAAATCGCCCGTATCGCTCGCCTTCTTGGACGAGCGCAGCGACGCGGAGTACCTATTCTATAAAAACTATCCCGCCCAACGGCTCGACGTGGACCTGCCCCGCATCGACGAAGACGACATCGTGGTGCTAGGCTCGTATTACGCCTTGGCTCCTGTCGTGCGCGACAAAGTGACTGAATTGCTGGACCGCGCCCGCACGGCCGGGGCCATCGTCTACTACGACCCCAACTTCCGCGCCTCGCACAAAGAAGAGGCCATCCGCTTGGCGCCTACCATCATCGAAAACTTGGAATATGCCGACATCGTGCGCGGCTCGCAAGACGACTTCGCCTACATGTACGGCCTGCGCGACGCCGACCGCATCTACAAGGAGAAGGTCAAATTCTATTGTCCCAACTTCCTCTGCACAAGCGGAGACGGCACGGTAGCCCTGCGCACGCCCCGCGTTGTCAAAGACTATCCCGTCCGCCCGCTGCAAGCGGTGAGCACCATCGGCGCAGGCGACAACTTCAACGCCGGCATCATCTACGGCCTGCTGAAGCACGGCGTGCGCCGCCGTCAACTGGACCAGACGGACGAGACCACATGGGATGCCGTCGTGCAATGCGGCATGGACTTTGCCGCCGACGTCTGCCTGAGTTTCGGCAACTCCGTTTCGTCCCAGTTCGCGCAGGCGCACCGGCTCTGACCTTAATCGGCCGCAAACGGCGCCTATATTCCCCGCCGGCGGCGGATATATCACCAGCAAATGGCGGATATATCGCCGCCACGGGCGACTTCCGCCCGTCTCTGCGCAAGTGTTTATTATCTTAAAAGAAACATAAATCCTAACGTCCGGACAACCAGGCACACGGGAAAAACTCTATATTTGCGCTGTTTCCCTCAGGGAAAAGATTAACCGGACTACCCTATGTACAAGCAACTGTTGAACGGACTCGCCTTGGCTCTGCTGCTATCCGCCTGTCGCGGGGTTACGCCCCGCATCACCGCCGTATGCGATACGGACGCCGTGGGCAACGATACTGTGAAGTGGGAGACCAAGCCCGCCATCGACGGGCTGGTCAAAGTCTTTGCTTCTACCAACCCGGACCACATCCCCGAAACATTCCCCGTGGCTATCGCCAACATCGCCGACTTGTACCTAAGAGTGGTGAACGACACCCCCGCGCACCGACGCTATTACACCCTTTTGTTCGACGACCGCTTCCGCATCAAGGTAGCGGCGCGGCGCATCAACGTGCCCGGCACGCAAAATTTCCGCGACTTGGGCGGTTATCCCGTCTATGCCAGCCACAAGCGCGTCCGCTGGGGGATGCTCTACCGTTCGGCCCAGCTCGACACAAGCCGGCCCGCCACCTTGCAGGCGCTCCGCGACTTGGGCATCCGCACCATCATCGACCTGCGCGAAACTTCCGAACGCGACTCCTCGGCCGCCCTGCCGCCCGACTCCAACGCCCTTCCGCGCGTGTTGCACATCCCCATCCACGCCGGCAGCATGAACCGCCTCCTCGACGGCATCCACCACAACGCCATCCATAGCGACACGGTCTACCGCATTGTCGAGCGCGTCAACCGCCACATCGTCAGCCGCCACGCCAGCGAAATCCACCAGATATTCACCGCCTTGCTGGATCGCCGCAACTATCCCGCCGTCATCCAGTGCAACACGGGCAAGGGACGCACGGGCATCGCCTCGGCCCTGGTGCTGGCCACCCTTGGCGTGGACGACGAATCCATCCTTTACGACTACCGGCTGAGCAACCGCTTCTTCAGCATACCCGCCGCCGCCAGCTATGCCTACGCCCTGCCCGTCTCATCGCAAGAGGCCCTCACCACCATTTACTCCGCCCGCGAGAATTTCCTGAACGCCGCCAAAGACGAAATAGAACGCCGCTATGGCAGCGTGGACAGTTACCTGCGACACGCCGTCGGGCTGACCAAGGACGAAATCAGGCAACTGCAAGCGATATTGCTGGAAGAAGAATAG
>CALUOW010000026.1 GCA_944322365.1 uncultured Bacteroides sp. | reverse complement strand
TTTTATTATACCGAACGAAAAACAACAATTTTATGACGACCAAAAAGTCGTTCTCAAAAGCGACCAATGTGCTCAACATGTGGGGACTTATAGATACAGCACCAAAATGGAAATAGAAAAAACCGTGCCTGCTGTTAGAATAATTGATGGAGTAGAACGACCGAAATCAGATGAAGCTACTACATCTGGAAAAACATTGTTTGACAAACCGGGAGAATGTGTTAGCAGGAAAAATTTTGAAGTACAAAAAGTTTTGGAGTCTGGTGATGCTATTGCTTTAGAAATTAGAGAAACTATTGCTGGACATATATTTACTTCTGATTTAGAGGTCTTAATCTTAGCTCAGGAGGGTGATAATTTTTACGATAAACAAGTAGTTAAGGCTCCTAAAGGGAAATGCGCAAGACAAATTGGAAACTATAAGTATCAAGAATATGGAACTACAAAAGTAATTCCTATAATTGCCTTCCAATAAGCCTATACATTGCTATTCCTTCTCTCAAACTCAATTTATGTCACTTGTATTTATCATATTCCTAATATGCTTGACGGTTAGTATAGCGTATCTTGTTTATATCAAACGAGAAGAGTGCAAACTCATTGAGCAAGTTACGCCTATTACCCGTGGAGAGAGGTCTGAGCGTAAAGTTATATTAGAGTTATTAAAAGCAGGTGTCAATCCTAAAGCCATATTTCACGACTTATACATACAGAAACCTAATGGGGAATATACGCAAGTCGATGTAGCCGTTGCTACAACAGCGGGTATTATTGTTTTTGAGGTAAAGGATTACAGTGGATGGATTTTCGGTAACGAATATCAAAAATATTGGACCCAATTATTGGCTTATGGTAAAGAAAAGCATCGCTTTTATAATCCTGTTATGCAAAATGCCGGACATATTCAAGCTATTAGACAATCTTTGCCACAAAATCCTGGCATTCCGATTTATTCAGTCATCGTATTCTTCGGAAGTAGTGAGTTTAAGAGCATTACTTGTCATGCCAACAATACGTTTATCATATATCCTCATTCTATTCAGCGAGTAGTATCTGAGATTCTGACTCAGCCCAATGCCGTATTCGGTAACAAATACGAGATAATGGACTTATTTACTAAGGCTGTACAAAATGGCAATAATCCGATGATTGTTGCTTTGCAAATCAATTCTGCTGCATATTACGGTCGTAATACGCCGCAGTCCACCTATACAACATCCTTTGGTTCGTTGTTTCGCTTCGGCGGTTTTTCGTTCCGAAGAAGATTTTGGTAATCTGTATAATCACATCAATACGTACAAACGAACCATTATCTCTCATGCTTCCGCCAATACACATACACATCCCATATCGAAATCTCATGATTAAGATATGCCCGACTGATTTCAGCCGGAAGTATATAAGCCGGATAATCGGCAACCTTGAAATGCCAGTAGATGCCTCGGTTGTCGGGATAAATCCGACAGTTGTGCCGCTCGCAGAAGAGGCATTCTTGTCCACACACAGACATCCTCATTAAATTATCGTTCAGTGTTGCGCGAGCGATTGGAAAAGTTTCTAAGGAGACGAACATGTCCCGAACTTATCCTGTGCCGGCTTAAGGAAGGGAAAGAAATGTGTAAGAAGTAATATGTTCACACAAATGCGGCAAATGACCAGGTGCTGAGACGTGGGGCTAGGACGGGTTGTTCGCTTATGGGCGGGTATGTGTCGGGTTATCCCTATCGTGCAATCCAAAGTTCGGGATTCAGTTTTTGTGTTTCCTTGCGCAGTTGGAAATGCAGCACCGTACGATTGTTGTCGGCCGGGTCGGAGAATACGGTGCCCAGCGTTTGGCGGGTGCTGACCGTGTCGCCTGTTTTGACGGTGGTTCGAGAGAGGTTGCAGTAGACGGAGATGTAGGCCCCATGACGTACCAGTACGTTGAAGAGGCCGTTGAGTTGGAAGACGGCGGCCACTTTGCCATTGAACACGGCACGTGCTTGGGCGCCGGGATGTCCTTGCAGGTCAATGCCTTTGTTGTCCAACACGACGTTGCGCATCACGGAGTAGCGTCCGTAATGGCTGACAATGAGGTATGAACCGGTGATGGGAGCGGGCAGTTTGCCGCGATTGGAGGCGAACGAGCCTGACAGTTGGCGGTCGGCCTTGTCCAAAGCGGTAGCTTCCATTGGCGCAGGTGTTGCCGAGGATGCCGACGCAGCCGCTTGTTTTTTTTGCTTGGCTTTCTCGGCAGCCGCTTTGCGCCGTGCTTCTTCTTGTGCCAGCTTGCGTGCTTTTTCTATTTCTTCGGCAATCAATTGGTCGATACGGGCATTCAGTTGTTCGGCTTCCCGGCGTTGACGGGCCAGTTCTTGTTGCAGGTCGCGCTGTTTGCGTTGCAGGTTGGCCACCAGGGCGGCTTGTTCTTTCTCCCGCATCTCCAGCGTCTGCATTTCTGTCTGACGCTCTTCCAGCATCCCGGCTTTGGCTTCGCGCAGTTGCAGCAGTTGGGCACGTTTCCGGTCGATTTCTTTTTGTTTTTTCAAGATGTCCTCTCCTTGTTTACGCTGATAGTCTGCATATTCGCGGACATAACGCAGGCGGCGATAGGCTTGTGCAAAGTTCTTGGCGGAGAAGATAAACAGCAACTTGTCTTGAATGGAGCGACGCTTTTGCAGGTGACGGACAGAAGCGACGTATTGGTCTTGCTTTTTTTTCAGGTCTTTTTGCAGCCGTGCCATTTCTTTATTGGTGGTTGCAAGTTCATGGTCGATGTTTTCCAAATCGTTGTTGATGGCTTGGATATAGCGTTTGCGTTCTTCTAATTGCCCGTTCAGGGTAGCCAGGCTTTTCAGTTGGCTGCCTACGTCGTTGCGGGTGGTCTTCAGCAAGGTTTCGGATTCGGCAATGCGACGTTGCAGTTCGCCTTGGCGATTCTTCAAATCCTGAATGGCTTTGTTGGATTGGGCAAAAAGCGGCAACAGGCACAGGCAATATATCCACAGGCAGAAGAGGCGGCGCGTCATAGGCTCATCAGCAGGTGCAGGAGTTCGTACCACTCCACTTCTTGGTATTTGGCAGACAATTCCGTAGGCGTCAGCGTCAGCGTGCGGTTGGAGAAGTCCGAAAATTCAAGCCGCCCGCCCTCAATCTTATGCAAGCCCAATTGCTCGGCCGTCACCACGGTCTTCCCATTGGGTTTGGCAGCATCGTAGAGCAGTTTCTCCAAATGCGCGTAATCGGCCCGTTTAGGCAAGACGCCTTTCAAATCCCGGCGCGTGGCGTGGACGTAACGCTTGCCCATACGGTCTACCAACAGGATGTCGTCCGGAGTCACCTCGATGCGGGCCACTTCGGTGCGCAGGATAGGCATGAGGAAGGACAATTGCATCCGTTCGCCCCGTTTCAGTTTCAAAGTACCGTTGACGGTCAGGACCGATTGCTTGCTGGGCACAGTCAGCTTGACCTTAGAGGATAGGTAAGGACTCTCTTTCGAGAAAGCCGATTCGGCGTGGCGGGACGTTTTGCAACCGGCCAGGCAAACCAATAATGCCGCCAGCATCAGCAGGAGGCCGAAGGGCTTATTGCTGCGGCGCTTCGTTGTCGTCAGTGGTGTATTGGGTTGCTTTTTCTCCATCTTCGTTCTGATCATAAGGTATATATCTCTTTTCGTCTATTTTCCTGTCCAATATATCCGTCCGGATGCCCATCGAGCGGGCTTGTTGCCAAAATTCGACGGCTTTGTCCGCGTCGCCGGTCATGTAGTAGATGTCGCCTGCATGTTCTACGATGCCTGGGCTTTTCTCTTCATTGCTCAGCAGGGCGTCGTCAATGTAGATGCGCGCCTCGTCATACCGGCCTTTCTCGAAAAGTATCCAGGCGTAGGTGTCCAGGTAGGTGGCGTTCTTGGGTTCGGCTTTGATGGTTTTGTAGCTCATTTCTTCGGCTTTGTCCAAATCGCGCCGCTCCAGCGAGAGGTAGTAGGCATAGTTGTTCAGCGTAGGGATGTTGTCCGGAAAATAAACTAAAGCCGAATCGTAGGCGGCATAAGCCTCGGCTGCTTGCTTTTGCGCATAATAGGCATCGCCCATGATGGTGTAGAAGTCGGACAACACCTCTTTCTTGGTTCCTTCGGCCGCCAGTTTCAACGCTTTGTGGCAGACATTTATGACATCTTGGTTGCGTTCGTCCTGATTGTAGGCAATGGCCAGGTAGAAGTAGAACTCCGGACGGTCGGGATTGGCCACCACGCCGCCTTCGCACAAGCGGGTGACTTCCTTATAATCTTCCGTCTTGACCGCTTCGCCCAATAAAGTCATCCGGGCGGCTGTGTTGGTGGGATCTGCTTCGATGACGTGGTTCAACACGGGGATGGTCTGCCGGTTCATGCCTTTCGACAACAGATATTGGGCATACAACAGAGGCAGTTGCGTTTCTTCCGGGTCTTGCTCCAAGATGCGGTCGAAGAGGCGGATGATGCGGGTGCTGTCTCCATCGGCTTGTTCGTTCTCCACAATCAGTTGTCGCATGACCAGCAGTTTCGTGTCCGAAGGCACCCGCCTGTTCAGCAACAGCGTGTCCAATTGCTGTTGGTAGAGGTCGTCTTGCCCCGTCGCTTGGTAATAGGTGGCCATGGAGTATAGCGCCATCGGGTTGTCGGGTTCTTGCTTCAAGACGCTTTGATAGATGTCGTAGGCTTCTTCCTTGCGGCCGTTTTGCATATAAGCATCGGCCAGTATCACTTGATAGCGTGTGTCTAAGGGATATTCTGCCGCCAAGCTCTCCATCTCGCGGAAGGCGTGTTTGGTGTCGTCCTTTTGCAAATAGATGCGGAATTTCTCCATGGACAGTTGTTCGTTCTTGCCCATGCGCAACTCCAGTTTGTCCAAGATAGCCAGCATCTTGTCGTAATCTCCCGCGCGGTTGTAAAGGTCCAAAAGGTTGTATAGAGGGTCCAACTTGTTCGTAAAGCGTGTGGTCATGTCCTCCAGCAAGGCAATGGCTTTCTCCGTTTCCCCTTCTTTTTGGTAAAGGTTGGCCAATCCTTGCGCATACCAATAGTTGTCAGGAGCATATCTCACGGCTTCCTCCAGCAAATGTAAGGCGAAGGCATCGTCTTTCAAATAGATATAATATTGCGACAGTTCGTAGAGGGCGGACGCGGCTTGTGGATTTATCTCCAGGCAATGCTGCAACAAGTCGAAAGCCGCGTCATACTTCTGCAACGCCTTCAGGCGGATGGCTTCCAGGAAATAATAATCGTACTTGCGTTGTTGCTCGGCGGTCAAACCGGATGCTTGCGAAGCCGCAGGCATCCATGCTGCCGAAACCCATAGCAAGAGGACAGCCAACCAGCCAAGGGCTATTTTCTTTGTAGTCTTCATGGCTCGTTTCATTTTTCTCCCGTATGTCCAAATCCTCCTGCGCCCCGTTCGGTTTCGTCCAGCGCAAGGACGGGTTGCCAAAGGGCCTGCTCATGGCGGGCTATCACCATCTGGGCGATGCGCTCGCCATCTTCGATGACGAACGGAGTATCCGACAAGTTCACCAGGATGATGCCTATCTCTCCACGATAGTCGGCATCAATAGTGCCCGGCGAGTTCAGCACCGTGACCCCTTTCTTCAAGGCCAAGCCGCTACGAGGGCGTATTTGGGCTTCATAACCGGCAGGCAAGGCGATGAAAAGCCCGGTAGGCACCAGGCAACGCTGCAAAGGGGCCAACGTGACAGGCGCATCCAAGTTGGCGCGGATGTCCATGCCGGCCGAAAGGATGGTGGCATACGACGGAAGCGGATGCTTCGAATGATTGACTATAGGAATGTTCAGCATAACTCTTTTTCTCTTCTTGAAAATATCGGGCGAAAATACAGCTTTTAAAGCAAAATAGTGATACATTTGCAGTTAAAATATAACAAAGTAACCGATAGTCATACGTTATGGATTGGCATACCCTCCTCTCCGCCAAGCGTTTCGGCTTGGAAGAATACCATCGCGAGCATCCGGAGAACCGCTCTGAATTTCAACGCGATTACGACCGCCTTATCTTTTCGGCTCCTTTCCGCCGCCTTCAGAATAAGACGCAGGTCTTTCCCCTGCCGGGCAGCGTCTTCGTGCACAATCGCCTGACGCACAGTTTGGAAGTAGCCAGCGTAGGCCGTTCATTGGGCAACGATGTTTCCCGCCTGCTCTTGGAGCGCCACCCGGAGTTGCAGCAGACGTTTGTGCCTGAAATAGGAGCCATTGTCTCCGCCGCCTGCCTGGCGCACGACTTGGGCAACCCGCCTTTCGGTCATTCGGGCGAACGGGCCATTTCCACTTTCTTCTCGGAAGGCAAAGGAGCATCCTTGCGTGACCCGCAGCCCGATGGCGCTTGCCTGACCCCTGAACAGTGGGAAGACCTGACGCACTTCGAGGGCAATGCCAACGCCTTCCGCCTGCTGACCCACCAGTTCGAAGGCCGTCGGCCGGGCGGCTTCGTGCTGACCTACTCCACCTTGGCCAGCATCGTGAAGTATCCCTATGCCTCTTCCTTGGCGGGCGGCAAGTCAAAGTTTGGCTTTTTCACTACCGAAGAGGCGGCTTTCCGACGCATTGCCGAAGAGTTGGGCATGAAGAAGCTGCAAGACGCCCCCTTGCGCTATGCGCGCCATCCGCTGGTTTACCTAGTGGAAGCGGCAGACGATATTTGCTATCAAATCATGGACATAGAAGACGCCTACAAGCTGAAGATACTGACCTTGCAGGAAACCAAAGACTTGTTGCTGGCCTATTTTGACGAAGAACGGCAACAGCATCGGCTCAACGTGCTGAAAATGGTGGCCGACAGCAACGAGCAAATCGCCTACCTGCGCTCCAGCGTCATCGGCTTGCTGATTCGCGAATGCACGCGCGTCTTTGCCGAGCAGGAAGCCTCCCTCTTGGATGGTGCCTTCGAGGGGACGCTTATCCGCCGCATCGCGCCGCGCCCTGCCGAGGCATACGCCCGATGCGCCCGCTTGGCGCAAGAGAAGATTTACCGCTCGAAAGACGTGCTCGACATCGAGTTGGCAGGCTTCCGCATCATCAGTACCTTGCTGGAGTTGATGCTGGATGCCGTCTGCGCGCCGGACAAGGCTTACTCCAAGCTGCTCATCAACCGCGTTTCCGGCCAATACAACATCAAGGCGCCCGGACTTTACGAACGCGTGCAAGCCGTCTTGGACTACATTTCGGGCATGACGGACGTCTTTGCGCTCGACTTGTATCGCAAAATCAACGGAAACAGCCTGCCTGAGATTTCATGAAGCGTATGGGCACAAAAAAACGAGTCAGTTCTCACGAACCCCTCGCTCTTTGAAGAAAGCCAAAATTGGCTTTCTTTTTTTACATCCAAATGTTACCTAAAATCAATCTTTACTTTACCTTTAAAAACAAACTTCAATTACCTAATCTTGAAAACTTGCATTTTACTTTACCTAATTACCTATTAATCCAAATCTTTAGCCTATGAAAAAATTTACTTATACAATTTCCCAATTGCGGGAGCAAAGATAGGGCTTTTTGGCGAACCAGCAAAATATTTCCCCTTTTTTCTTATGCTTTATAACATAGTTTTAGAATTGGAGGAGAAAAACAGGGATTTAGGGCGGTTCGATTGGTCTCCTTGCGGGCAAAATACGCCGGAAAACCGCCCTATGTGTGGGCAAAAACCGCAGATGTCTTGCGGAAAGTTCAAACTTAGGCTGCGTATATAAACTTAGGTTGCGTTTTTATAAACGCATGGTACGTTTTTATAAACTTAGCCTGCGTTTAAACTTTATCCAGTACATTGCCCGGTTTTCCGGAAGACTCGCGAAGTTTTTCCTTGTGGGCGGGGGAAGATTTCCGCGCATCGTCCGGCGGGTTTTGCCCGGCTTTTCGGTCGGGAAACGTCCTTTTTAGCCCCCCAAACAGGGCGTTTTATCGTTTTTCGGCCTAAAATTATCGTTTTTCGATAAATTTTTTCTGTTTTTCTTGTGTATATCGAAAAAAGGTATTTCCTTTGCATATCGAAAAACGATAAATGATTATCGAAAAACAAAAAAGAGACCGTATTTGAATGTATAACTTTTAAACGTATAATGATTATGAAAGCAACAACAAAAACCACATTGGTCCGCATTGGCAAGGGCGTCTGGTACTTCTTGTTAGGCCTGTTCACGTTCTATGTGATAGACTGCGTGTATGTCGATGTGAAACACGCCATCGCAGACGCTTGGGAAGAAAGCAGATAAACCACCTTATTATATATATAGTATAACCTTTAAAAACATTAGACGATATGAAGACTTTAGTAATGACCCTGATTTTTGCAGCGAACAGTTTTACCGGTATGGCAACCCCGATGACGTCCAACGACTTTGCCTATAACTACGAAGTGGACGACCGCAACCAAGTGACCTCCGAAACCGTATACAAGGCCGACGGCCAGTACCTGAAGCGCCACCTGAAGTATGACTACACGTACGACGAGGCCGGACGCGTGGTGAAGAAGGAAGCCTTCAAGTGGGACGAGATAGAGCAAGCCTACAACCGCTACTATTGCCTGGCGTACGGCTACGATGCCGACGGCGTTGAACTGGAATACGCCTTGTGGAACGAACAGGAGGAAAGCTACTCTGCCGCCAAGCAACGGGCCGTGTACGACTTCACTTATGACGGGCTGAACTTCCAAGCCTATGCGTGGGACGACAGCCGGAACGAATGGCAATTGCAGTCCGAACACGCCGTGACGGACGATGCCAATCTCTTGGCCCAAACCGACGCGGCATCGCGTAGCGGCAAATGACGGGAAAACCGGTAGCAACATCTTAACAGTCAGATTATGAAACAAGCATTGATGAGCATCACGCTCCTGGTAATGAGCCTTTCGGTAGCCCTGACCCTGCTGATTGGTTGGGCGGTGCCGGCTTGACGGGCGGACAGACTAGTTTTTTAATTCGTAAATCAGACAGACTTATGGGAAAAGCAATCAAACTCTTACTCGTATTCATCCTGCTCCAGATATTGGGCGGCGCCGCTGCCGTGCCGTTGGTGTTGGTTTGGCAATTCGTGACGACGGGCACCATCAGTGCCTACGAGGCCGGTGTTTCTACGGCCGTGCCCGGCTCGTTGTTGGTGATGTTCTTCACCGTGTGGTATTTGTGGAAGAAAGGCTACCTGGAGAACGACGGGCAGATTTATTCGCCCGTATCCGCCGGCTATCTGGGGTGGACTTTCCTGGCGGGTCTCTCGGCCATCATGCTGATGGAGGGCCTGATGTCGGTGCTGGACTTCCTGCCGGATTGGTTGGCAGACACCTTCGACCGGATGCAAGGCAACTGGGGAGGCATTCTCTACCTGGCCCTCTTGGGACCGGTGCTGGAAGAACTGATGTTCCGCGGCGCCATCACCCGCGAACTGCTGAAGCGTTATCGTCCTGCCGCCGCCATCGTCTTCTCCGGCCTGCTGTTCGGGCTTATCCACTTCAATCCCGTGCAGTCTGTCGTAGCCTTCCTGCTGGGCATGTTGTTGGCTTGGCTCTACTACCGCACCCGCAGCGTGGTGCCGGGCATCGTGGTGCACGTGCTCAACAATTCCCTCTCCGTCTGGTTCAGCTTGACTTACCCCGACGTGGACCATCTCTACGAGCCGATGGGCCAGACCGCTTACCTTGTAGCTCTGGTTTTGGCAGCCGTCGTGTTTGCCCTGAGCGTATGGCGTTTGGCGCGCTATCCTAAAGCGCCCGACTACGACAGCCCGTCTGTAGAACCCGTCCGTGCCGGCGAATGAGGAGGGATAGGGCCTGAAGGAACAAGGGGGAACCCGCAACGGCGTCCCGGCTCTGATGAAATGTTGAATTATTTCTGGAAACGCCGCAACTAGTTCCCCTCCGATTCCGGCACAGACCATGTTCGTACCAAGTTCGTTCCATGTTCGTTCCAAGTTCGTCTCCTTAGGAACGAACAAAAAACGAACTTGGAGCGAAGTTGAGACGATTTAATGTTTATCATTTTTATCAAACAGCGGGCTGTTTGGCCCGATGAACCCTTAAATAAGGAGAAACAAGCATGAAAAGTCTGACATCACTTTACGTCTTTTGGGGAGTTATTTGCTGCCTCAATATTTGTTTTATAGTGCACGATGCCCGTCAGGTTTTGGGTTATGCCATTGAAAGCGTGTATCCCGAAGACTTGCAAGAGCTTTCCGTGGACTTGGTCACTAAACCGGATATTTATGCTCCCGACACGTTGGTGAACCTCCGCACGGGCGAAGCCATCGAGGTGGCCTACGGGCAGGCGTATCAACGCTTCTGGCACACGGATTCCTTTCAGACCGTGCCTTGGTGGATGCGTCTGGCAGGAACCTTGTGCGGCATAGCCAGCTTTTGTCTGATACTGTGGCCTTTCCGTTGGACCCAGGCCTTCTTCCGGAATATCGAGCAAGGCGATTTCTTCACGACCGACAATGCACGGTTGCTGCGCCGGTTCGGCTGTTACCAGTTGGCGGGCGTGGGATTCTTGGCCCTGTTCCGCTTCATCGAGTTCTTGGGGCTGCGGATGCAGTTGGACTTCGAGTATTATCAAGTGGGCTTCGACTGGTTTCCGTTGCTGGCCTACGCCATAGCGCCCTCTTGCGCCTTGTTCGCAGCCGAAGCTTTCCGCATTGGGGCGCGGTTGCAGAAGGACACGGAAGGATTGGTGTAAATGAAGTAATAGGAATAAAGGAATAAAACAGAGATTGCGATGAAACGATTGAAAGACATTTATAAGTACTTGCAGCGGCGTTACGGCTCGTTGGGGAACCTGGTATTGTTTGCCATCATTGCGCTGCTGATGGTTTGCTTCGAAGCCCTAAACCTGATAGTCAGCCTGGAAACAGGAGGCGGGGACAAATACTTGGCATGGATGTACGCCTGCAACCTGGCGTGTCTGTTGGTGGTCAGCATACAGTTGCTGCGACTGGACGGACGGCGGCTGTTGAGCAACCGGACGGCAGACATCCTGAACACGTGTGGTGTCTCGGTTATTTTGCTGATGATTATCCGGAGCCGATTGGCCAAGCATGTGACCAGCGTGGATTTGGACAACGTGGCGTTCTATTCGGAGGACGTGGCGTTCATCTACTTGTTGGGCTTCGTATTGGTGGCTTGCGCGGGGATGATACGCCGGGCGGTGAAGATTAAGGAAGAACAAGATTTAACGATATAATAATATGTAGGAGGAGTGTATTATGTTAGAAAAGAATAAGATAGCGCAGAAGAGAGAAAGGCGTTTGATAGAAGTATTGTCCATATTCTGCGTCTTTGTGTTTATGAGCAGCACCTTTCACAACATCATGCTGTCCTACGAACTAGGTAAAGACGATACGGATACTTTCATTTGGCTGATGATTCCGGAGAGCGTGGCCATGTTGCTCATGGTATTCTGTTCAGCCTTAATTTTCAAAATACTTTTTAATCTGAAGCATAAGCGTGTCTTTATCCGTGAGAATGCCCGTTTGGTACAATTTATAGGATTGGCGGTGATGGCGTATGGTACTTTCCTGGGACTTTGGAAGTTCGTTTCTCCGGTGGAAACCATCGCTTTTATGCACAACATGTTTTTGCTCTTAGGTGCTTTCTTTGTTTTAATTGGGAGCGTGTTTAAGGCAGGTATCCGTATAAAGGAAGAACAGGATTTAACGATATAATAGGAGGAATGAATGATGAAACTGAAACGATTGATTGAACCGATGACTGAGAAAGACGAGAAGCTGGAACGCGGGTTTGTCATGATGTGCTTGGCGGTGACTTGCGGCGCCGGTACGCTGGCCGAAGCCCTACGCCTGCTCCTGGCATTGATAGACTGGCACGAGGGCACGCTGACGGATGGTTGGGTGCTGACGATGCGGAGTATCAACTTGGCGGTGTGCGCCATCTGCTCGTGGCTGACCTTCCTCATCATACGCGAGGTGAAACGACGCCGTGTGTTTACCCGGCTGAATGCTCAATATATTACCCTCATCGGTTGCGCGGCCACCTTTGGCGGCATTGCGCAGAACGTGGTGGTCAACTTGGTGTACGAAGACACGGCCAACCATTCGGGCGACATGACTTACCTCATCCTGGGGCTGTTGCTGCTGTTCATCGCCAGCCTGTTCAACATCGGCATCCGCATGAAGGAAGAACAGGAACTGACCGTATAAAACTCATGAACTCAAAAACTTAAGAACTTAAAAACTTAAAACAATATGAAGAAGATTAAGATATTGGCGCTGCTGGTCATCGTGGCCTTCGTGGTGCAGGATTTGATGGACGGCTTCCGTGGCTTCACAGACGGTTATCAGGCTGCGGGAGACAGTACGGAACACAATGTGCACTTCGACCTTGCAGTGCGCCCTACGGATACATTTGTGCCCGATACCTTGCAGAGTATAGCCACCGGCACAGAGATTCCCTACTGGGCTACACGCATCGAGGCATATGGTGACTTTGAGCCATCCGTGGCGATGATAGTCTGTGTAGTGGCTGCCGCGATTTTAGCTTTGTTTGTCTTGTATGGAATCTATTGCATGATTCGTTTGGTGATAGACGTGTTGCGGGGCAGCGTCTTCACCCGTAAGAATGTGCGGCGGATGCGTACCTTTGTTTACAGCACTCTTTCGTTGGGCGTGTTGTTCGAGGTGGTGAGCTATGTCTCTTATCTCAACGTAGTAGCCAACGTAGTCATTCCTGGTTACGAGGTGGTGTATAGCGGGCTGAAATATACGTGGTTGCCTTACTTCCTGCTGGCCCTCTTCACCGAGATATTCGCCATCGGCGTCAAGCTGAAAGAAGAACAGGATTTAACCATTTAACCGGGAGGAGAGCCTATGCCTATCATTGTGAATTTGGATATTATGATGGCCCGCCGCAAGATTTCCCTCAGCGAGTTGGCCGAGAAGATTGACCTCACCCCCGCGAACCTCTCCATCCTGAAGACGGGGAAAGCCAAGGCTGTGCGTTTCTCTACGTTGGAGGCCATCTGCAAAGTGCTGGAGTGCCAACCGGGGGATTTGCTGGAGTACAAGGAGGGTGACGAATCTTAAAATGTAAAATGAGAAATGATGAACAGAAGGCTCTTGCCACGTCCGTTTTTCATTTCTCATTTTACATTTCTTTATTTCTCCTTCGCCTTGAACGCCAGCGCATACATCCGTATTTGCTTCACCATGGACAGCAAGCCGTTGCTGCGGGTGGGGGAGAGGTGTTCCTTCAGCCCGATGCGGTCGATAAAGTAGAGGTCGGCGTTGAGAATCTCGTCGGGCGTATGGCCGGAGAGGACTTTGATGAGGAGGGCGATGATGCCTTTCACAATCAGCGCGTCGCTCTCGGCTTGGAAGACGAGCTTGCCGTCCACTTCGTCGGCCTGTAGCCATACGCGGCTTTGGCAACCTTCTATCAGGTTTTGGTCCGTTTTGTATTGTTCGTCCAGCGGGGCTTGTTCGTTGCCCAGGTCTATCAACAGTTGATAGCGGTCCATCCAATCGTCGAAGTCGCTGAATTCAGCGATTACTTCGTCTTGTGCTTCGTTTATAGTCATGATTCGTAAATGATAATTTAGTTGACAAGTTAACAAGGCTACGAGGACAAGGCTTATCATTTGTAAGTCTGTCTACTAACAGGCCTTGTTGCCTCGTTAACTCGTCCCCTTGTCAACTTATAAATTTCTATTTCTCGTTATACACCACTTCCATCACCGTGCGTCCCACGGCATTCAGCGTGGCGCGGTCTATCACGTCCATGTTGTCTTGGTGCGTGTGCCAGAAGTCTCCGAATCCGCTGTCCGAGTCCGGTTGGTAGTTGATGATGTCCACGCAGGGGATGCGCGTCCGTTCGTAGACGTAGATGTGGTCGTCGGTCACTTCCATGCCGTCGGCTTGGGGGAAGAAGGAGCCGAAGCCCAGGCGTTGGGCCGTGTCCCAAATCTTCTTGACTTGCTCAGGGGCAGTGCGCTGGGAGAATCCCTCGCGGTAGAAGGTGGCTCCCCGTCCGCCCACCATGTCCAGCAGGATGCCATAGCGGGCGTTGTAGCCCTGCACGTGGGGCACGCGCCCCCAGTATTGCGAGCCGAGGCACCAGGTGTCTGCCTTGTACGCGCCTTTGTGGAAAGAAGGTATGCCGTAATCTTCTGCGTCGAAGAAGATGATGTCCACGCCTATCGTCGGCGCTTGTTGCTGCATCAGGCGGGCCATTTCCAGCAGGACGCCCACGCCGCTGGCGCCGTCGTTGGCTCCGAGGATAGGTTCTTTCTGTTTCTTCTTGTTGCGCTCTTCGTCCGCATAGGGGCGGCTGTCCCAATGGGCGCAGAGCAGGATGCGGCGGCGGTTGTCCGGGTTGAACGAGCCGATGATGTTGCGTGCCTTGAGGATGGTGTTGTCGTAGGCCACGAGGTCGGCTTCTTGCACATGGACTTGGGCGCTAAACTGCCGGAGCTTGTTGATGAGGTAATCGCCGCAAGCGCGGTGGGCGGCGGTGTTAGGCACGCGCGGGCCAAAGTCCACTTGCTCCTTGACGTAGCGGTAGGCGCTGTCCGCGTTGAAGGCAGGCACCACCACCGAGGCAGGCACCACGTCCGGCCGGGCGTTTTCGTCGGCTTCCGTCGCCTGCTTGCGGTTATTGCTGCACGAGCCGATGGCAATGACCAGCATCAGCATGGCAGCCAGGAGGGGATAGTTTCGTTTCATTGCGTTAATGGGTTATTTCATTTAAAACTCAGTTTCACTTCTTTCTTGCCTACTTCCAGCACGGCTTCCGCGCCGCACGGCAGGGGCATGTTCTGTGTGACGTGCCCTACGGGGAAGCCGAAGCAGACGGGATAATCATAAGGACGCAAGATGTCGGCCAAGGCTTCGTAGAGCGGCTTGCCCAGCGAGCGGTTCTCTTCGTACTCGGTGAATTGCCCGACGATGAGGCCGCTGAGTTTGTCCAACACGCCGCCCAGCTTGAGGTTGTATAGCATCCGCTCCACGGCATGGGGTCGCTCGCCCACGTCCTCGATGAAGAGGAGGGCGCCTTCTGCCGGGATGTCCCAAGGCGTGCCGCGCAGACCGTAGAAGACGGAGAGGTTGCCCCCGCGCAACACGCCCCGGCAGGTGCCCCGATGGTTCAGCCGATGCGCCTCGCAGACGTAGCTGAAGGCGTCTGTCCCTTCGGGATATTGTCCGAACAGGATGTGGCGCAAGGCCAGTAGGGCAGGGTCGTCGTCGGCTTCCACCGTCAGGTGGCGTGCCATAGGCGCGTGGAGCGAGGCGAAGCCTTCGTGCTGGAGGACGTTGTGCAGGGCGGTGATGTCGCTGAAGCCGATGAGCCACTTGGGCTGCTGGCGGAAGCGGGCAAAGTCCAAGCGCCCCACCAAGTGCACTGCCCCGTAGCCCCCACGGCTGCAGAGGATGGCGCGTGCCTGTGGGTCGTCCAGCGCGCCTTGCAAGTCTCTCAACCGCTGCTCCGTCGTGCCGGCATAGGTGCCGTGCGCACTGCCCGCGTGGGATGCCAATACCGGCTCCAATCCCCACGACTTGAGCCGCCGGACAGCCCCTCGCAAGAAGGTTTTGTCAATCTTGCTGGAGGGGGAGAGGATAATGACGCGGTCGCCCGCGCAGAGGCGGGGCGGATAGATTAGACTTTCCATATCGTTCCTTTTGCGTGCAAAAATACGCATTTCGCTGAAGAATCCCGCACAAGGCCGGATTTTTTCTGCGGGTCTTGCTCGCTGGCTCCTTTTCAACGGATAAGCGGAGCCATGGCGAAGCATTCAAGACTCAATGCCACTTTTTTAAATGAAATTTTCCTCAATGGCGCAAGAGAGAGGGAGCTCGGTTTTCCGAAAACTTTCTTGTTCGCTTTTAGATTTCAGTACTTTGTCGTATTTTTGCATTCTAACTAAGAACATGATTTTCGGCAATGATAAGATTTATAGTTCCCTTGCTAAGCGTTTTCCATTATGGGAAAAATGCAAGGATTTGATAAAAAACAAAGATAAAATTATGAGCAAAAAAAAGAAGACACAGCAATCTCAGAAGAAATTTACTCCTGAGTCTTATATCCGCCAAAAAGCACGCATGCTTCCCATTGGCGATTGTTACATATCCGATGATTGGCAACATGCGGGCGAAGCCATCGTATGGGTGACCCGTTGCCATCCCCAGGGCACTTATACCGTTGGCATCTATTTGGTGGACACATTTTGCTTGGGAGTGAAAAACTCGTATTATCGTTTTAGTATCGACTCGCTCGATTATGAGGAACTTCTGCAGCATTTTGAGAAAAGCAAGACATTGCGGAAAGTGTCTTATGAGGAAGCGCATAACCTGATATACGGGGCGGTGGCATTTGCCGAAGAAGGAGGAATCCAACCCGGAAAGTCGTTCGCCCTGACCCAATATTTGCTGGAGGAAGATACGGATGAAATTCCCTTGATAGAATATGAATACGGGAAAGACGGAAAGCATTTCCTGATGGCGAACGACCGCCTGGAACTGAATACCTACGCTCCCGTCTTGCGCGACACGTTAGGGGCAGACCAGTTTATGTATTCTTTGCCGGAGGATGAAAAGCCAAGTAATGGCGAGGATTACCGTTACATTGACCCTGAAACACGGAGCATCTTTCAAAACATGTTAGAGAATTTCCGGAATCGTCCGGAAATCCCGGAAGAGGTGTACTCTTATCATCATCCCGACTATCCGGTGGCGTTAAATGTAAAGAACCAGTGGCTGGTTACGCTGTTCTACGATCCGGACAATGCTTATTACTTGCCCGATGAAACTATCCGGAAAGTGCTTGCTTTGCCTCACGAAGAGTTGAGGAACGATTTAGAGCAGATTATCCTTTTCGAAACCGGATGCACGTGCAGGAAGATTTCGCGAGAGCAATGGGATGCTCCGTATGCGTCTGTCCTTCTGCATTGCCTGTTTTTCCTGATGGCGCTGGATGATGAAAGAAGTTTGCCTGTAGTACTTGAAACGCTTTGCCAAAGCAAAGATTACTATGAGTATCATTTCGGAAATGTAGTCACGGATGTATATGTCCCCGTCTTGTACGCGTTAGGGCAAAACCAGCTTGACAAGTTGTTCGCTTATCTACAGATTCCGGGTCTTTATAATATGTTCCGCTATGAGGTGTTCCCTGCCGTGGCTTTGGTTGCGAGCCGTCAGCCTGAACGTCGCGGGGAAGTAATCGAATGGTTCCGCAAAGTCCTTCAGTTCTATGCGCCCCGTTTGGAGCGCCAAGAATGTTGCGATGGATTCTTGATAGGTCTGATGACCAGTCCGATACTGGACTTGAAAGCGGAAGAATTGCTTCCGGAACTGAAAACCTTATATGACACAGGCCTGGTGGATGAAGGTTGTTGTGGAGATTATGAGCACATAGCCAAAGAAATTTCTTCAAACAACAATTTCAGGAACATCGAACGCTTCTCGACAGACATTTACGAATGTTACCATAATATGAAACGTTTCGCGGATAAATAGTTGATTCCCTTGTTACAAACTACTTCGTGGTTGTCTATACGTCGGCTAACAGAACAAGATATTTCGGAGATGCAGGCATTGTTCCGCACTACCGTTCTTGCTGTCAATTCCAAAGACTACACGAAAGCGGAAGTAGAAGATTGGGCTTCGTGCGGAGATAGCGTAGAGCATTGGAAGGAGTTGCTTGCAAAGAACGATTATATCGGTGCGCTTGACGGGCAAGGCAATATCATCGGCTTTTCCTCTATGAACGCCGAAGGCTATTTGCACTCCATGTTTGTTCACAAGGACTGGCAAGGAAAGGGCGTGGCAACTTTGTTGCTTTCGGAAGTGGAAAAGATGGCTCGTGGATATGGTGTGCATAAAATATGCGTGGAAGTAAGCATCACCGCACGGCCTTTCTTCGAGAAGCTCGGTTACAGGGTGGTGAAGGAACAGAAGGCAAGAGCCAATAGGCTTTGGCTGACAAACTATGTGATGGAGAAAACATTATAGTGAAACATATTCATAATGTCCGATAGTATGTAGAAAAAGGTTCGCATGGAAAATGCCACGGCACGGCCGGAAAAACTTGTCGAAGTGTGGATAGACTTCCATCTGTAGGTTGCAGATGGACATCTGTAGGCTAAAGATGCGTATCTGTAAGCTGGAGATGTGCATCTGTAGGCTAAAGACGGAGTTTGTGCAGGGCTTCGACAAGTTTTTCTTGGGAGAATGGGAAGTTTTGGATAGGCAACAGCCGTTTTTCTGCTTTACGGGCGAAGCATTGTTCTTGAGCGCCTTCGTGCTTCTGCGTTGAAAATGGACAGTTGGAGCGTGGGAAGAAGTTTTTTTGTGCCATAATGATTGTTTTTCATTAAAATATGTATAACTTTGTGACATCTAACCAAAAAACACAGGATTATGGCTCAACAGGAAATGGCTGTACTGCCGCAGAGGCAGGCGGCAAAGTACGGAGACCGGGCAGCCCTGAAGTACCGGGATTACGCGAAGGAAGAATGGATTCCAATCAGTTGGAATGAGTTTGCCCACACCGTCCGCGTGGCGGCCAACGCGTTGGTGGCCCTGGACGTGGCGGAGGAGGAGAACGTGGGAATCTTCTCGCAGAACAAGCCGGAGTGCCTGGCGACGGACTTCGCGGCCTTTGCCAACCGCGCCGTCACCATTCCGCTTTACGCCACCAGTTCGCCCCTGCAAGTGCAATATATAGTGAATGATGCCGCCATCCGCATTCTTTTTGTGGGAGAACAGTTTCAATACGACGCAGCCTTCTCTGTTTTCGGCTTCTGCGAGACGTTGCAGCAACTTGTCATCTTCGACCGCACGGTGCAGAAAGACCCGCGCGACCAGACGTCTGTCTATTGGGACGAATTCCTGGAGTTGGGCAAGAGCTTGGCGCACGAGGCGCTGATAGACGAACGGACAGCGCGGGGCGACGAGCACGACTTGATGAACATTCTCTATACATCGGGCACGACGGGCGAACCTAAGGGCGTGATGCTGCGCCACAGCAACTACGACGAAATCTTTCGCACGCACGACGACCTGCTTAGCATCCTGACCGACCAAGACGTGTCGCTGGATTTCTTGCCCTTGACGCACATTTTCGAGAAGGCTTGGACGTATTTCTGCCTCAGGCGCGGCGTGCTGGTGTGCGTCAACCTGCGTCCGTCGGACGTGCAGCAGTCGCTTCTCGAAGTCCATCCGACGGTGATGTGTGCCGTGCCCCGCTTTTGGGAGAAGATATACCAAGGCGTGCATGAGCGCATTGCCAACGAAAGCCCCCTGCGCCGCGCGCTGATGCTGGACGCGCTGAAGGTGGGGCGCGAACACAACCTGGACTACGTGCGTCTGGGCAAGGTGCCGCCTCTGGTGTTGCGTCTGAAATACAAGTTCTACGAACGGACGGTATACACCCTGTTGAAAAAAACTATCGGTTTGGAGAACGGGAATTTCTTCCCTACGGCCGGGGCGGCCGTATCCGACGAGATATGCGAATTTGCCCACTCCGTCGGGTTGAACATGATGGTGGGCTACGGGCTGACGGAATCCACGGCTACCGTATCCCTCTTTCCCATTACCGGCTTCGAGATTGGTTCGGTGGGGCGCATTATTCCCGGCTTGGAAGTGAAGATTGCCGACAACGGCGAAATCCTCTTGCGCGGCAGGAGCATCACCGACGGCTACTATAAGAAACCTGTCTCCACTTCCGAAGCCTTCGAGCCGGACGGCTGGTTCCACACAGGCGATGCGGGCTACCTGCGGGGCGGGCACCTCTACCTGACGGGCCGCATCAAGGAATTGTTCAAGACCTCCAACGGCAAGTACATCTCGCCCCAAGCCCTTGAAACGCGCCTGGCCATCGACCGCTACATCGACCAGATAGCCATCATTGCCGACCGGCGCAAGTTTGTTTCCGCCCTCATTGTCCCCGTCTACGACTACGTGAAAGCCTATGCCGACCGCAAGGGCATTCCTTACGCCTCGATGGACGACTTGCTGCATCATCCCAAAATCATTGCCCTCTTCCAGGCGCGCATCGACACCCTGCAGCAGCAGTTTGCGCACTACGAGCAGGTGAAGCGCTTCGTCCTCTTGCCCCGTCCGTTCAGCATGGAGCAAGGCGAGCTGACCAATACGCTGAAGTTGCGCCGCGCCGTGGTGGCCGAGCATTTCAAGGATGTGATTGACAAACTTTATGCTGATGCAGAAGTAGAGAAACAGTCATAAAAAGGCGATCAAGGCATAAAAAAAGAGGAGCCTTCTCGCGGTTCCTCTCTTTTTTGTCTCGTTGCAAGCAAACAA
>CALUOW010000025.1 GCA_944322365.1 uncultured Bacteroides sp. | reverse complement strand
CTACATATATACGCAGTTTCAACTACATATATACGCAGTTTTTGCTACATATAACTATACTGATTATCAACTAATTACAAATTTGAGCTTATGGTTAAATATAAGTTTACAAAAAAGCGCAACATGATCAAGCCGGACGAGCCTGAAAAGATGTATGCGATACCCGCGATTGTGAATCGTGTAAATACTCGTGAATTGTGCCAAGTGGTGACGAACAACACCTCGATCAACCACAACGAGGCCGAAACGACGTTCAACCTCGTGTGCGACTCCATCCCGCGCGAACTGAAACGGGGCAGCAGCGTGCAATTGGGCAGGCTGGGATGGATGCGCCTGTCGTTCGGCAGCGAAGGCGTGGACAGCTTCGACAAGTTCGACCCCCAGTCGATGATCAAGAACCTGCGCGTCATCTTCACCCCCTCGAAGGAGCTGATGGCGCAAATCAAGAAAGACTTGTCGTTCGAGAACGTCGGCGTGGTCGAGGGCGGCTTCACCTTCCCCAACACGAAGTCGTATCTGGAATACAAGCAAACCGGCAAGCTGCCCGTGGCCGGAGGCAACAACGAGGGCACGGAACCGGAACCCGGCGGCGAAACGGGCGGGGAGGACGAGGACCTCTTCGGCTAAGCGGCGAGCGGGGACGGGCTTACACATTATTATATATATATAAATGAGCAAAAGTTCCTTCGACATATTGTTATGGGCGATGACCGGCATGGGGCTGGTCGTGTTCATAGCGCTCTACTTCGTCCGCGCGGGCTACGGGATGTTCCGCACGCGGCAGTGGGGCCCCAGCATAGACAACAGGACGGGATGGGTGCTGATGGAGGCGCCATCCATAATAGTGACTAGCTGGCTCTGGGCGCAGAGCGACATAGGCGTTATGCTTCCGCAATGCCTGTTCCTCCTGCTGTTCCTGCTGCACTACGCGCAACGCACCTTCGTCTTCCCCTTCCTGATGACGGGCCGGAGCCGCATGCCGCTGAGCATCGTGCTGATGGGCGCCGTGTTCAACGTGCTGAACGGGGCGATGCAGGCCGGGGGCTTGTGCTGGTTCCCGCCGGCGGACTATGCGGCGGGCGCGGGCTATCTGGCGCAGCCGCACGTCTGGGCGGGCTTCCTGCTCTTCGCGGCGGGGATGGGCGTCAACCTGCACTCGGACCACGTCATCCGCCACCTGCGCCGGCCCGGCGACACGAGGCACTACCTGCCGCAACGGGGGATGTACCGCTACGTCACGTCGGCCAACTATCTGGGCGAACTGGCGGAATGGACGGGCTTTGCCTTGATGGCCGCCACGCCGGCGGCATGGGTCTTCGTCTGGTGGACGGCGGCCAACCTGGTGCCCCGCGCGGACGCCATCCACAAGAAGTATCGCGCGGAGTTCGGCGACGAGGCGGTGGGGCGGCGGAAACGCATCCTGCCCTTCGTCTACTAAGTCAGCGTATTTATCTACACAAGATATGAAAGAAAGCAAATTATTCACACCGGTAAAAATAGGTCCCTTGACGCTGCGCAACCGGACCATACGCTCGGCCGCCTTCGAAAGCATGTGCCCGGGCAACGAGCCTTCGCAGCAATTGCTGGACTATCACCGGTCCGTGGCCGCCGGCGGGGTGGGCATGACCACCGTGGCCTATGCGGCGGTGACGCGCAGCGGCCTGTCCTTCGACCGCCAGCTGTGGATGCGCCCCTCCATCCTCCCCGGGCTGCGCCGGCTGACGGACGCGGTCCACGCCGAGGGCGCGGCGGCCAGCATCCAGCTGGGGCACTGCGGCAACATGTCGCACCGGAGCATTTGCGGCTGCACGCCGGTGGGCGCGTCGACGGGCTTCAACCTCTATTCGCCCACCTTCGTGCGCGGGCTGAAGGCCAGGGAGTTGCCGCTGATGGCGCGCGAATACGGCGCGTCCGTGCGGATGGCGCGCGAGGCGGGCTTCGACGCGGTGGAAATCCATGCGGGGCACGGCTACCTCATCAGCCAGTTCCTGTCCCCCTCGACCAACCACCGCCGGGACCTCTTCGGCGGCTCGCTGGCCAACCGGATGCGGTTCATGGACCTCGTGATGAAAGAAGTGATGGAGGCGGCGGGCACGGACATAGCCGTGCTGGTCAAGATGAACATGCGCGACGGATTCCGCGGTGGCATGGAGCTGGACGAGAGCCTGCAAGTGGCGCGGCGGCTCGAAGAGGCGGGCGCGCACGCGCTGGTGCTGAGCGGGGGCTTCGTCAGCAAGGCGCCGATGTACGTCATGCGGGGCGAGATGCCCATCCGCACGATGACGCACTACATGGACTGCTGGTGGCTGAAGTACGGCGTGCGCATGGCGGGCAAGATGATGATACCCACGGTGCCCTTCAAAGAGGCCTACTTCCTGGAAGACGCCTTGAAGTTCCGGCGCGAGATACGGATGCCGTTGGTCTACGTGGGCGGGCTGGTGCGCCGCAGCAAGATAGACGAGGTGCTGGACCACGGCTTCGAGGCCGTCCAGATGGGCCGCGCGCTGCTGAACGAACCCGGCTTCGTCAACCGCATGAAGGCGGAGGGCGACGTCCGCTGCGGCTGCCGGCACAGCAACTATTGCATCGCGCGCATGTACAGCATCGACATGGCCTGCCACCAGCGCCTGGAAGAGCCGTTGCCGCGCTGCATCGTGAAGGAAATCGAGGAAATAGAACAACGACAATCGACAGATGGAAACAATTAATTCGATACAGACAGAGCCCACGGCCGTCATCACCGGAGCGGACGGCGGCATGGGCACGGAAATCACCCGCGCCGTGGCGCAGGCGGGCTACCACGTGGTGATGGCCTCGTGCCGCCGCCCAAAGGCCGAAGCCGTGCGGCGCATGCTGCTGCAAGAGCGCGCGGACCTGGACATCGAGGTGCGCGACTTGGACCTGGCCTCGATGTGCAGCGTGGTGGACTTCGCGGAGGGACTGGCCGAAGACGGCATCCGCGTCCGGCTGCTGATGAACTGCGCCGGGACGATGGAGACCGGCCTGCACATCACCGAAGACGGGCTGGAGCGGACGGTCAGCGTCAACTACGTGGGCCACTACCTGCTGACGCGCAAGCTCGTCGGCATCATGGAGCGGGGCGGACGGATAGTCAACATGGTGTCGTGCACGTATGCCATCGGCCGTCTGGACTTCCCGGACTTCTTCCGCCGGGGCCGCAAGGGGTCGTTCTGGCGCATACCGGTGTACAGCAACACGAAGCTGGCCCTGACGCTCTTCACGCTCTACCTGTCGCAAATGACCCGGCCGCTGGACATCAAGGTCAACGCGGCGGACCCCGGCATCGTGTCGACGGACATCATCACGATGCACATGTGGTTCGACCCGCTGACGGATGTCCTGTTCCGCCCCTTCATCAGGACGCCGCGCCAGGGAGCCGACACCGCCATCCGCCTGCTGCTGGACGACGAGGGCGGGCAACGAACCGGCACCTACAACGTCAGCGGGCACGTGAAGCGGCTCAGCGACAAGTACCTCAACCACCCGCAGATGCGCGAACTCTGGCTGCGCACGGAGTACGTGCTGGAAAAATGGCTGTAAGCGGCCCGGCAGTTTGGCCGTCCCCAAACGGAATAAATAACAACGACACGCATTAATCATCAAAAAAACAACGCCATGAAGACTTTACGACTTCTCCTCTTGCTGGCCGTCGTGGCCGGAAGCGTATGCAACGCCCGCGCCGCCGATACGGTCTTTGTACGCGAAACGCAGGTGCCCTTCCTGATAGAACGCCAGGACAACGCCTTGTTCTACTTGCGCCTGAACGCGCTCGACAGCCGGACGCTGGACGCCCTCACGCTGGACATCGACCCGGAATGCGCCGCCGACATCCAGAGCGTCAAACTCTATTACGGCGGCACCGAAGCCCTGCAAGACCGCCCCAAGAAGCGGTTCGCGCCCGTGGCCTACCTGACCGGCTTCGCGCCGGGGCAGACGCTGGCCGCCAACCCCTCGTACTCCGTGCTGTGCGCCGAGGCCAAGGAACCTTCGGGACGGGTGACGCTGCGCTGCGACTATCCGCTCTTCCCGCGCTACAACTACTTCTGGGTCAGCCTCCAACTGAAGCCCCAAGCCACCCTGCAGACGAAGCTCAAGGCGAAAGTGGTGTCCGTCTCGGTGGACGGCAAGGACGCCCCCTTGCAGGTGGTTTCGCCGCAGGGCATCGTCCATAGGACCGCCGTGGGCGTGCGCCATGCGGGCGACGACGGCTCGGCAGCCTTCCGCATCCCCGGCCTGACGACCACCAACAAGGGAACGCTGCTGGCCGTCTACGACATCCGCTACAACAGTTCGGTGGACCTGCAAGAACACATCGACATCGGCCTGAGCCGCAGCACCGACGGCGGCCGGACGTGGGAACAGATGCGCGTGCCGCTCTCGTTCGGCAATACGGGCGGGCTGCCCTCGGCGCAGAACGGCGTGGGAGACCCCTCCATCTTGGTGGACACGGAGACCAATACGGCTTGGATCGTCGCCTTGTGGTCGCACGGCATGGGCAACCAGCGCGCCTGGTGGAGCTCGCATCCCGGCATGGACCGCACCGTGACCGGCCAGCTGGTCATGGCCAAGAGCACCGACGACGGGCAGACATGGAGCCAACCCATCAACATCACGGAGCAAATCAAGCATCCGGACTGGTACCTGCTGCTGCAAGGGCCCGGACGCGGCATTACCATGAAGGACGGGACGCTGGTATTCCCCATCCAATACATTGACTCGACGCGCGTGCCCAACGCCGGCATCATGTACAGCAAAGACCACGGCACGACGTGGCAAGCGCATAACCTGGCGCGCACCAACACCACGGAAGCCCAAGTAGCCGAAGTGGAACCCGGCGTGCTCATGCTCAACATGCGCGACAACCGGGGCGGCAGCCGCGCCGTGGCCACGACCCGCGACCTGGGCAAAAGCTGGAGCGAGCATCCGTCGTCGCGCAAGGCCCTGCAAGAGCCTGTGTGCATGGCCAGCCTGATACACGTCGATGCCGAGGACAACATCCTGGGCAAGGATTTGCTGCTCTTCTCCAACCCGAACACGACCAAGGGCCGTAACCACATCACCATCAAAGCCAGCCTGGACGGAGGGCATACGTGGCCGGCCGAATACCAGGTGATGCTGGACGAAGACGAGGGATGGGGGTATAGTTGCCTCAGCATGATAGACGCCGAAACCGTGGGCATACTCTACGAAAGCAGCGTGGCGCACATGACGTTCCAGGCCGTAAAGCTAACCGACTTGGTGAAATGACACGCCGTCCCCTGCACCTGATTCTGTCCCTGCTGCTGACGTATGCGGCGGGGACTTCCCTTTCCGCCCAGCCGCTGCGGACTGCCGGCCTGCCCGACTATCCGCAACCGCTGGGCGTGTCCGCGCCCTTTGCGGGATTCGTAGGCAGCAAGCTGGTGGTGGCCGGCGGCTGCAACTTCCCCGGCAAGCCGGCCGCCGAGGGCGGGCAGAAAGCCTACTACGCCGACGCCTATGCCCTGGACGTGGCGCAAGATTCGCTCTATTGGACTCCCCTGCCCTATCCGTTGCCCGCCCCGACGGCCTATGGAGCCGCCGTGGCCACGCCGGAAGGGCTGATCTGCCTCGGCGGGCAAGGGCCGGACGGGCCCCGCAGCAGCGTCGTGTGGCTGAAGGCGGACGGATGCCACTCCCTGCCCGCGCTGCCCACACCGATAGACAATGGCGGCGCGGCCCTCTGCGGAAGCATCCTCTGCGCGACGGGGGGCAACCAGCCCGGCGACGGCAAGGCGCTCTATGCCCTCGACCTCGACGCGCCGGACGGATGGCGGCGGCTGTCGGACTATCCCGGCCCGCAGCGGGTGCAGCCTGTGGTCATCGGCACACCGGACGCGCTGTATGTGGCCGGCGGCTATGCCTTCGACGCTTCGGGGCCCGCGTGCACGCCTTCGACCGACCTGCTGCGCTACGACCTCGCCACCGACACGTGGAACCATGCGGGCAGCTTGCCCGCCGAAGCGGACGGCACGCCCCGTTGCCTTGCGGGAGGCAGCGGCGTGTATGCCGACGGCAAGCTGTGGATGACGGGCGGCGTGAACCTGGCCATTTTCCGGCAAGCCATGGAAGGCCGCGCCCCGAAGGATTACATGACGAAACCCGTCGCGTGGTATCGCTTCAACGACGACCTGCTGGCCTACGACCCGGCAGCGGGCACGTGGCAGACCATCGCCGACGTGCCGGGACTGGCGCGGGCCGGCGGCGTGTTGCTGGCGCGCGGCTCCCTGCTGTATATGGTGTGCGGCGAGACCAAGCCGGGCATCCGCTCGCCGCAAATCACGGTGGTGAGCCGGCAACGGTAAGCCTATTTTCCGCCCACGGATGCGGTATTTGAAAAAAGAGTGTTACCTTTGCAACGACATTCGATTCTAGTCAACAACCCCTTAATAAGAAGCAGACAATGGGAGCAGGTAAATGGATAGGCGGCATCCTGGGCTTTATGGCCGGAGGACCGTTGGGCGCACTGGCGGGATTCGCAGTGGGCGCCTTGTTCGACAATACGAAAGGAATGGCCGAAGCAGGCGGGACCTATGGCGAGCCTGCAGACACGGGCTACGCGGGACACCGCAACAGTTTCCTCTTCTCGATGCTGGTGATGGCGTCGTATATCATCCGGGCCGACGGGCGCATCATGCACAGCGAAATGGAATACGTGCGGCAGTTCCTCCGCCATAATTTCGGCGAACAGGCCGTGGACGAAGGGCAGCAAATCCTCCTTAACCTCTTTGAAGAGCGCAAACGCATGGACGCGCAGAACCCCTATGCGTTCCGGCAAACCATTCGGGACTGCGGCGCGCAGATCGCGGCTAACCTGTCCTACGAAGAACGCTTGCAGTTGCTCAGCTTCTTGGTCAATATCGCAAAGAGCGACGGGCACATCAGCCCCGAAGAAGTAGAGGCGTTGAAAGAAGTGACGGTGTGCATGGGCCTCTCCGTGCAAGAGGCGGAGTCGATGCTCAACCTAGGCGGCGACTCCTTGGAAGAGGCGTACAAGGTGCTGGAAATAAGTCCCGACGCCACCGACCAGGAAGTCCGCGCCGCCTACCGCCGCTTGGCCCTGAAGCATCATCCCGACCGCGTAGCCACCCTGGGCGAAGACGTGAAAAAGGCCGCCGAAGAGAAGTTCCAAGAGATAAACAATGCGAAAGAACGCATCTATAAGGCGCGCGGCATGAAGTAAAGGCGGCCGTTGCGCCTGCATGATAAGGCATACATACATTACATAATAAAGGAAAAATGAAGAAGACTATTCTCAGCATGGCCCTGGCGTGCGCGGCACTGGCAACGCAAGCGGGCACGCCGTTGTGGATGCGCGATGCGCGTATCTCGCCCGACGGCACGGAAATCGTTTTTTGCTATAAAGGAGATATTTACAAGGTGGCATCCGGCGGCGGCCGCGCCGTGCAGCTGACCACGCCGGATTCATACGAATGCAGCCCCGTGTGGTCGCCCGACGGCAAGGAGATAGCTTTTGCCAGCGACCGTAACGGCAGCTTCGACCTATTTGCCATGCCAGCCGAAGGAGGCGCGGCCCGCAGGCTGACAACTCATTCCAGCAGCGAGATTCCCTCGGCATATACGCCCGACGGGAAATACATATTGTTCTCGGCTTCCATCCAAGACCCGGCCGCCAGTGCTCTCTTCCCTACGTCGGCAATGACGGAACTATACCGCGTGCCGGCCGCCGGCGGCCGCACGGAGCAAGTGCTGGGCACGCCGGCCGAGGCTGTCTGCTTCGACCCGCAAGGCACGCGCTTCTTCTACCAGGACCGCAAAGGCTACGAAGACGAATGGCGCAAGCACCACACCTCGTCCGTCACGCGGGACATCTGGATGTATGACCTGACGACAGGCCGTCACAGCAACTTGACCAACCGCGCCGGCGAAGACCGCAATCCCGTCCTCTCCCCGGACGGGCAGACGCTCTATTTCTTGAGCGAACGCGACGGGGGCACGTTCAACGTCTATGCCTGCCCCGTGGCGAATCCGCAGGAGACGACAGCCGTCACCAACTTCGACACGCATCCGGTCCGCTTCCTATCCGTGGCGCAGGACGGCACGCTGTGTTTCACGTTCGACGGCGAAATCTATACGCAACAACCCGGCGGGAAGGCACAAAAAGTCCGCATCGACCTTGTGCGCGACGACGCCCCGCAACTGACCACGCTGAACTACACGCGCAGCGCCACGTCGGCTACGGTTTCGCCCGACGGCAAACAGGTGGCCTTCGTAGTGCGCGGCGAGGTGTTTGTGGCTTCGACGGAATATGGCACCACCAAGCAAATCACCCATACGCCGGCCGCCGAAGCGGGATTGACATTCGGCGCAGACAACCGCACGCTGGCCTACGCAAGTGAACGCGACGGCCATTGGCAGCTTTACCTGGCCAAGATAGGCCGCGACGAAGACCCGAACTTCCCCAATGCCACCACGATAACGGAAGAAGCGCTGCTGCCTTCGAAGAAAGAACGGACTTACCCCCAATTCTCGCCCGACGGCAAGGAATTGGCATTCATCGAGGACCGCATCAAGCTGATGGTGCTCAATATGGAGAGCGGCAAAGTGCGCGAGGTGACGGACGGCTCCACTTGGTACAGCACGGCAGGCGGATTCAATTACAGCTGGTCGCCCGACGGCAAGTGGTTCACGTTGGAATTCATCGGCCACAAGCACGACCCGTATAGCGACATCGGCCTGGTCAGCGCAAAAGGCGGGCAACCCATCATCAACCTGACGCAGAGCGGATATGCCAGCGGTTCGCCCCGCTTCGTGCTGGACGGCAACGCCATCTTGTTCAGTACCGAACGCTACGGGATGCGCGCCCATGCCTCATGGGGTTCGCAAAACGATGCCATGCTGGTCTTCCTCAACCAAGATGCCTACGACAAATATCGCCTCAACGAGGAAGATTATGCACTGCTGAAAGAGGTGGAAAAAGCTGCAAAGAAAGACGCGGACACGGATAAGGACAAAGCCAAAGCCTCCAAGAAAGATGCCGCCGACGAAAAAGATGGGAAGGACGCCGTCAAGCCTATCGAGGTGGAAACGGAAGGTCTGGCAGACCGCATCGTGCGCCTGACGCCCAACTCGTCCAACATGGGCGACGCCATCATCTCCGCCGACGGCGAAAACCTCTACTACTTGGCCGCCTTCGAAGGAGGACTGGATCTTTGGAAAATGGACCTGCGCAAACGCGAGACCCGCCTGCTGCACAAGCTGAACGGAGGATGGGCCTCGCTGGAGATGGACAAGGAGGGCAAGAACCTCTTCCTGCTGAGCGGGCGGAACATGCAAAAGATGAGCCTTCCGGGCGAGAAACTGACCCCCATCACCTACCACGCCACGGTGAAGATGAACCTTGCCGACGAACGTGCCTACATGTTCGAACACGTGTACAAACAAGAGCAGAAGCGCTTCTACACGACCCAAATGCACGGCGTGGATTGGGATATGATGACCGAAGCCTACCGCAAGTTCCTGCCCCACATAGCCAATAACTACGACTTCGCCGAGTTGCTGAGTGAATGGTTGGGCGAACTGAACGTGTCGCACACGGGCGGGCGGTTCAGCGCATACAACCCGGGCGAAAGGACCGCCCAACTGGGTTTGCTCTTCGACTGGAACTATACAGAAGGACAAGGGCTGCGCATCGCCGAGGTATTGGAGAAAGGTCCCTTCGACAAAGCCGCCTCGAAAGCAAAGGCAGGCCTCATCGTAGAGAAAATAGACGGCATCGACTTGACGCCGGAAGCCGATCCCAGCACCTTGCTCAACGACAAAGCCGGGCGGAAAACACTCGTCTCGTTCTACGACCCCGCCACCAATGAACGATGGGACGAAGTGACCCTGCCCATCAGCCAAGGCACATACAACGCCTTGCTCTACCGCCGCTGGGTGAAGCAACGCGCCGCCGATGTGGAGCGTTGGTCCAACGGCCGCCTTGGCTACGTGCACATACAATCCATGGACGACGGGAGCTTCCGCAACATCTATTCGGACATTTTGGGTAAATACAACGAATGCGATGGAATTGTCATCGATACCCGCTTCAACGGAGGCGGACGCCTGCACGAAGACATTGAGATACTGTTCAGCGGCAAAAAGTACTTCACCCAAGTGGTGCGCGGACGCGAGGCCTGCGACATGCCCAGCCGTCGGTGGAACAAACCGTCCATCATGCTGACATGCGAAGCCAACTACTCCAACGCGCACGGCACGCCTTGGGTATACCGCCACCAAGGATTGGGCAAGCTGGTGGGAATGCCCGTGCCCGGCACCATGACCAGTGTGGCGTGGGAAACCCTGCAAGACCCGTCGCTGGTGTTCGGCATCCCCGTCATCGGCTACCAACTGCCCGACGGAAGCTACTTGGAGAACACCCAACTGGAGCCTGACATCCGCGTGGCCAACGCACCCGAAACCATCGTCCGGGGAGAGGACACGCAACTGAAAACAGCGGTGGACGAGCTGCTGAAAGAAATCGACCAACAAAAACGGTAAATACACATGACGTACATTCTCAATCCGCCCGGAAGCCTGCAAGCCACCATTAGCCTGCCCGCCTCGAAGAGCATCAGCAACCGTGCCCTTGTCCTCCACGCCTTGTCCGGCAGCCGGACACGTCCGACGAACCTGAGCGATTGCGACGACACGCAAGTGATGATACATGCCCTGACCGGGCATCCGGCAGACACCGTCGACATCGGCGCGGCGGGCACGGCCATGCGCTTCCTCACCGCCTACCTGAGCGTGACGCCCGGCACACGCTTGCTGACCGGCAGCCGGCGAATGCAGCAACGTCCCATCGCCCTCCTGGTGGAAGCGTTGCGCAGCTTGGGCGCACAGATTGAGTATGCCGGACAAGAAGGCTTCCCCCCCCTGCGCATCACAGGCGACATCCCGCTGGCGGGGGGCGAAGTCTCCTTGGCGGGCAACGTCAGTTCGCAATACATCTCCGCCTTGCTGATGATAGGCCCTGTCCTGCCCCACGGCCTCAAGCTCCGGCTGACGGGCGACATCATCTCGCGCCCCTACATCGACCTGACCTTGCAATTGATGAAGGACTTCGGCGCACTAGCCGCATGGACTTCGCCCAAGGACATCGAAGTACGTCCCGGCGGCTATCGGGACACCCCTTTCCGGGTGGAGGGCGATTGGAGCGCCGCCTCTTACTGGTACGAAATCATGGCTCTCTGCCTACAGCGCGAAAACGGCCCCAAGGAGAACTGCGAGATCGAATTGTCCGGCCTCTTCGCCCACAGCCTCCAAGGGGACAGCCACGGGGCGGAACTCTTTGCCCGGCTAGGCGTGCACACTCGCTTCACGTCGCAAGGCGTGAAGCTCAGTCCCGGTGCCGAGGCGGCCACGCGCCTGGATGCAGACTTGGTGGACATCCCCGACTTGGCGCAAACCTTTGTCGTCACCTGTTGCCTGATGGGGATACCTTTCCGCTTCACCGGCTTGCAAAGCCTCAAGATCAAAGAGACCGACCGCCTGAACGCCCTTATCCACGAGTTGCGCAAGTTGGGCTATGTGCTGCAGTGCGAACAGGACAGCATCCTTTCGTGGGAAGGCGAGCGATGCCCTGCCCTGCCCTCGCCCGTCGTCGCCACCTACGAAGACCATCGCATGGCCATGGCCTTTGCCCCGGCGTGCATAAAAATACCCGGATTGCGCATAGCCCATCCCGAAGTGGTGTCCAAATCTTATCCACACTTCTGGGACGACTTGCGCAAGGCGGGGTTCCAAATCGAGGAAGGGGAAGAATAACCTCTCCCCCTCCCGTTCCTTACTGCACGCTCACCAGCACCGGCGCATGGTCGGACAGGTAGGCATCGCCCTCGGTCTCGGCCAGTATGCCATACCTCAGCACTTCAAGCCCATTCTTCACAAAGACATAATCAATGCGCGTGCGCTCTTCGTAAGGAATACGGCCAAAGTCGTGGAAAGTCCAATCCGGCCCGTAGACCAAAGCGGCCACGGCACGCGCGTCGGTCAGGTGTTCGGGGTCAGAAGCATCGGTCACTTGCCGGATGACGTCCGACTCCGGCTCGGCATTGAAGTCGCCCGTCACAATGACCGGCAAGCCGCCTCCCAATTCCTGCACTTTGTCCAGCACCAGCTTGACGCCCTCGCGGCGGGCAGCCACGCCCACATGGTCCAAGTGCGTGTTCAACACGAAGTATTCCTTGCCCGTCTGCTTGTCTTGCAGTTTGGCCCAGGTGGCGATGCGTTCGCACGCGCCGTCCCATCCCTTCGAACCGGCCACTTCGGGCGTCTCGCTCAGCCAGAACCAACCGCTTTCCTTGGCGGCAAAACGCTCTGCGCGATACCACAGGGCACTGTATTCGCCCTTCTCCTTGCCGTCCTCGCGGCCCACGCCAACGACTTCATAGCCCGACAGGCGTTGCTTCAGATCCTCCAGCTGGTTGTGCAGTACCTCTTGCGTGCCCACGATGTCCGCCTCGTAGAAACGGACGGCCTTGGCAGCGCGGTCTTTGCGGTAGGCCCAATTGTCCAGGCTGTCTCCCGGATTGTCATAACGCACGTTGAAGGTCATCACGTTGACAGGCTCGTCCGCCTTCTGGGCTGCCTGCTGGTTGCCCTGCCCGCATGAGGCGGCCAGGAACGGAAGGAATAACAGATAAATCTTTTTCATGTCCATTCGGTTTATGTATGTTTTACCCTGCAAAGATAGACATTTATCTACATTCCGCGATACTTTCCTCTCGGCAATGCAATGGATATTCATCAGGAAGTTTTGCACACAAATGCCGAAAAAATCATATCTTTGCCGCCAAGAACCGTAAAGCATATGTGGATACTCGTCATAGCATTGTTCGGATTGGCCTTATTCGCCGCCGTGGCCGGCATCTTGCACAACAAGAAACTGCAACGGCAGGCGGAGCGCGGCGAGATAGCGTCCGTGCCCGAAATAAATCCCGCAGACATGGAGTGTTGCGGGCAGCACGAGGTGTGCGAGAAGGAAAGCCTGCTGGCCGCAGTGAGCAAACAGATAGAATATTACGACGACGAGGAATTGGACCGCTACATCGGCACGCCGCCCGACGGCTATACGCCAGGGCAGGAAGACGAGTTCCGCGACGTGTTCTACACCATGCGCGAGGAAGACGTGGCGGGATGGGTGCGCAGCCTGCAACTGAGAGGCATCGCGTTGCCCGACGCGCTGAAGGACGAAGTGTTCCTCATCGTGGGGGAAAGAAGAAACGGGAAATAAGCATGGACAGTATGACGGACATCTTGCAATATACCTTCATCCAACATGCCTTGGCGGGCAGCCTGTTGGCCAGCATTGCGTGCGGGCTGATAGGGACGTACATCGTCACGCGGAGGCTGGTCTTCATCAGCGGGGGGCTGACGCACGCTTCGTTCGGGGGCATCGGCCTGGGACTGTATGCGGGCATTCCGCCCATCCTCGCGGCGGCCGTGTTCGCGGTGTTGTCCGCCTTCGGGGTGGAGTGGCTGAGCCGGCGCAAGGACATGCGCGAGGATTCGGCCATCGCCGTCTTCTGGGCCTTGGGCATGGCGGTGGGGGTGATGTTCACCTTCCTTTCGCCCGGCTTCGCGCCCGACTTGTCGGCCTACCTGTTCGGCAACATCCTGACCATCACGCGGGGCGACCTCCTGTTCCTGGGCAGCGTGGCGGGATTGCTGGTGGTGTTCTTCGCCTTGTTCCGCCACCCGATAGTCTATGTGGCGTTCGACCGCGAGTTTGCCCGTTCGCAAGGCTTGCAGGTGCAGTGGTTCGAGTATGCCTTGATGCTGTTCACGGCGTTGACCATCGTGGCTTGCCTGCGCATGGTGGGCATCGTGCTGGTCATCTCGCTGTTGACCATCCCGCAGATGACGGCCAACCTGTTTGCCCGCCGCTTCCACCACATCGCGTGGCTGTCCGTGGGCATCGGCTATGCCAGCTGCTTGGGCGGACTGTATCTGTCTTTCCACGAAAACATCCCATCGGGGGCATCCATCATCTTCTTCTCCATCCTGATCTATGCCGCGTGCAAAGCGGGGAAGAGCCTGTGGACCTACGCGCAAAGAAAACAAATCGTTCATTCTAAAACAAACTTATAAATCATGCAAGAAATCAAGATTCAATCGCTGGAGCAAATCCAAGAAGCCGCCCGCCAGTTCGTCGAGACCATGGGCGACCGCACCGTCTTTGCCTTCTACGGCAAGATGGGAGCCGGCAAGACAACCTTCATCAAGGCCGTGTGCGAGGCGCTGGGCGTGGACGACGTGGTGACTTCGCCCACCTTTGCCATTGTCAATGAATACCGGTCGGACACGACGGGCGAACTGATTTACCACTTCGACTTCTACCGCATCAAGAAGTTGGAAGAGGTGTACGACATGGGCTACGAGGACTACTTCTATTGCGGCGCCGTCTGCTTCATCGAATGGCCCGAACTGATAGAAGAGTTGCTGCCCGGCGACACGGTGAAGGTGAACATCGAAGAGCAGGCGGACGGCACGCGCCTCCTGACTTTGCAAGACCCCGAATGAACGCATGGCCAGCCATTACATCATACAAGGCATCTTTGCCTTGGCCGGCATCTTGGCATTGCTGGCGTCCGTGCTGGATTGGGATTGGTTCTTCACGGCGCGCAATGCCCAGTTCGTGGTGCGCAACGTCGGACGCCGGCAAGCGCGTTGGTTCTACGGGACATTGGGACTGATACTGCTGGGGATGGCGGCATTCTTCTTCACGCATACGCCGAAAGGATAAAGGCATCCGGTTGCCACGCCCGCAACTACTCGGTTGCCACGCCCGCAACTACCCGGTTGCCACGCCCGCAACCTACCTGCGCGCCTCAAAGAAGGCTTTCATCAAATCGGCACACTCGTCGGCCAACACGCCTTGCGCCACCTCGGTCTTGGGATGCAAAGCCTGGGGGGCATAGCGTCGATAACCGCGCTTGGCATCCTCCGCCCCGAAGACCAGCCGCCTCAGTTGGGACCAACCGATGGCTCCGGCGCACATGACGCAGGGTTCCACCGTGACGTACAGCGTGCATTCGTTCAGGTACTTGCCCCCCAAGGCAGACGCGGCGGCAGTGATGGCTTGCATCTCGGCGTGGGCTGTGACATCGGTCAAGGTCTCCGTCAAATTGTGCGCACGGGCAATGATTCGGTCCTTGCACACCACCACGGCGCCCACGGGCACTTCGCCCCGTTCCGCCGCCTGGCGTGCCTCGGCCAAGGCTTGTTTCATGTAGAAAGAATCGTCCATAGGGGGTTATCTCCTCATATCATGCTCCCCAAACAAAGTGGGATAGTCTTCGTCCATATTCTTGTGAATGAATGCGAGGATGGTCTCGCGAAACCAGCGCGACTTGTTGGTTATCTTGTAGCGGGCAAGATAACGGTCCACGATGCGTTGCTCCTCCTTGCTCAGGAGGCAGACGATGCGGTGTTCCCGTTTGGGTTCGAGCGGCGTGGCCTTGGCGCAGGTTTTATCTCTTTTCCTCATATTCCCTGCAAATTTACGTTTCCTTTGGCAAAAACAAAATAGAAAAGGTGTATTTTTGCGCCCGACAAAGAAAAAGAACCCAATGAGTGCACCTTATAACCTAGGAAAAGCCGGCGAAGAGGCCGCCGTCGAATACCTGACGCGGCAAGGCTACGTCATCTGCGACCGAAACTGGAGGCAACACCGCTTGGAGCTGGACATCGTGGCGGCCAAGGACGGCGTGCTGGTGTTTGTCGAGGTGAAGACACGCCGCAACACGGAGTTTCGCGAGCCTTACGAAGCCGTGGATTGGAAGAAGATACGCCACATCGTGATGGCGGCCGACGCCTACATCAAACAGCATGACTATGACGGGGACGCCCGGTTCGACATCGTGACAGTAGTGGGCAAGACGGCTCCCTTCGAGATACAACACATAGAAGACGCATTTGATTCGCCGGTATTCTGAATTGGACAAGAAACAACAGAGTAATAATAAGATGAGCATGACTACCTTCCCTTTCCCCCTCCTGCATTTGGAGGAAACAGACTCCACCAACCGCTATCTGACGGACCTATGCGACAAAGAACGCATGCCCGAATATACCACCGTCCAAGCCGATTATCAGACGGCAGGCAAAGGACAACGGGGCAACCACTGGGAGTCGGAAAGGGGCATGAACCTGCTGTTCAGCTTCGTGCTCTATCCCGCTTTCCTGGAGGCACGCCGCCAATTCCTGTTGTCGCAACTCATAGCCTTGTCCGTCAAAGAAGAGCTTGACCTATACACGGAGGGCATCTCCATCAAATGGCCCAACGACATCTATTGGAAGGAGAAGAAAATCTGCGGCATGCTGATAGAGAACGAACTGACCGGCACTGGCATTGCCCGCTGCGTCGCAGGCATCGGGTTGAACATCAACCAGACGGTCTTCCGAAGCGATGCGCCCAACCCTGTCTCGCTCAGGCAAATCACGGGGCAGGCCTGCAACCCCACCGACATACTGGCGGGCATACTTGCACGTGTCCAATCCTATTACGAACTTTTGCGAACGCCGGGCGCGGAAGCCTCATCGGCCGACATAACGGCCCGCTATGCCGCCGCTCTTTTCCGCCGCGAAGGATGGCATCCGTATGAAGATGCTTCGGGACGTTTCATGGCCTGCTTGCTGCGGGTGGATCCGGACGGCCGCTTTCTGTTGCAAGACGAGGCGGGCAAGGAACGCGGATACCTGTTCAAAGAAGTGCAATACATCCTGTAAAATGAAAGACATCGACCGCCAAATACTCCGCATCGCCCTGCCCTCCATTGTAAGCAACATCACCGTCCCGCTGCTGGGATTGGTAGACGTCACCATTGTGGGACACTTGGGAAGCCCTGCCTACATCGGCGCCATTGCCGTGGGCGGATTGCTGTTCAACATCATCTATTGGTTGTTCGGGTTTCTGCGGATGGGCACCAGCGGCATGACTTCGCAAGCCTTCGGGCGACAAGACCCCGACGAGGTGTTGCGCCTGTTGGTACGAGCCGTAGGCCTGGGCTTGGCAGTAGCCATAATTCTCGTTGCCCTGCAAACGCCCCTCGTCCATGGAGCCTTTCTCTTCATCCACCCGACGGAAGAAATTCAAGAACTGGCCACCACCTACTTCCGCATCTGCATCTGGGGAGCGCCGGCCATGCTGGGCCTCTACGGGCTGACAGGTTGGTACATCGGCATGCAAAACTCGCGCATCCCCATGGCCGTGGCCATCACGCAAAACGTGGTGAATATCGCGGCCAGCCTTTCCTTCGTCTATTGGGGAGGCATGAAGGTGGAGGGCGTGGCGTTGGGCACCCTCGTGGCGCAATGGGCAGGTTTCCTCATGGCGCTGGGCTTGTGGTTTCGGCATTACGGATATTTGCGCCGCCATAGTCTGCAAGGCTTGTGGCAACGCGAGGCAATGGCACGTTTCTTTGGCGTAAACCGCGACATCTTCTTGCGGACGCTCTGCTTGGTGGCCGTGACGATGTTCTTCACCTCGGCAGGCGCGGCACAGGGCGAAATCATCTTGGCAGTAAATACCTTGCTGATGCAACTGTTCACGCTCTTCTCTTACGTGATGGACGGCTTTGCCTATGCCGGCGAGGCGCTGAGCGGACGCTACGTCGGCGCACAGGACCGCACGGCTTTCCGCCACACCGTGCGGAGGCTCTTCGTGTGGGGCGCAGGCATGGCAGTGCTGTTCACGTCGGCCTACGCTTTGGGCGGAAACGCTTTCTTAGGATTGCTGACCGACGAACAAGAAGTCATCGCGGCTTCGCAAGACTATTTCCTTTGGGCCTTGGCCATCCCGGCGGCAGGCATGGCCGCTTTCGTGTGGGATGGAGTCTTCATCGGGGCAACGGCCACACGGGGGATGCTGGCAGCCATGGCTTTGGCCGCCTTGTGCTTCTTCTTATTGTATTATGGCCTGCGCGGCATTTGGGGCAACCATGCCTTGTGGTTGGCGTTCCTTGCCTACCTGGCCATGCGGGGAGCGGCGCAAACAGGATTGGCAGGTCGGACAGAGCGGAAGGCTTTTTCTACTAAATAAACGTAAAATACAAAAAAACAATCTTTTATTTTTTGTTCGTATTTATATTATGCTTACCTTGCGCCGGTAAACTAAAATCATAGAAAAATGAAAAGTTATCACTTCCTCGGCCTCCCCGCGCTGGCATTGGCACTGGGAGCGTGTGGCGGCACCCAACCCGCCAATGAACTGACGTTGGACAACCTGCCCGTGGTGGCTCCGATGGTAGCCGTCGGGCAAGATTCCGTCCGCATTCTCCAGATAGACAAATTGAGCAAAGACACGCTGCTCATCCCCCTCAGCCAATATTTGGAGGACTTCCACCTCGTCCGCCTAGACAATAGCGACGAAGCGCTGACCGCAGGCGGAGCCACCTTCTTCGGCAACTACCTGATAACCGGCGGCAGCTCGCGCGAAGGTTGCCGCCTCTTCGACAAGGAAGGGCGTTTCCTCTGCAAGGTAGGCGCCAACGGACAAGGGCCGGGCGAATATTGGGCCGTGTACGACAAACAGATAGACGAACAAAACCGCCGCATCTACCTTCTGCCATGGAATGCCACCAACCTGCTGGTGTATAGCCTGGACGATGGCTCTTACCTCTCCTCCATCCCCCTGCCCACCATGGTGCCCAAAGGCGTCTTCACGGTGGATGCCGCCAAGCAGACAGTGACGGTGGGCATGTTGCCCTTCAGCAGCATCGAGGGCGCTTCCGTGGTTTGGCAGCAAGACTTCGAAGGCAATGTCCTGCACCGCATTGATGCCGCCCCCTACGCGGTTGTCCCCGACTTCAGCAACGAGGTGGCCAACACGGACAACACGCCGGGCACGTTCGACTTCAACATCTTCCAATGGGGAGGCAAAAAGGATACCCTCTACCACTACCTGCCGGACGAAAACCGCCTGCAACCCGTCTTTGCCCTCGACATGCCGGGCGACCCCATTCAGCATGGTTACTACGAACTGGCAGATTGCTACCTGGCAGACGTCACCTTGGAGCTGGGGCAAAGCCAATACGGCACTTACGTTTCCAAGCGTGCCACGATCATGGTAGATAAAAAGACGGGCAAAGGCGCTTGCGTGGAGTTTGTCAACGATTTGGCCGGCAATCTGCCCGTCAACTACGCCTGCTTCCTCTTCAACAAGGGTTACTACGTTCAGAGCTTCGAGCCGGGCGAACTGGCCCTCCGCCTGGAAGAAGCCATTGCCCAACCCGGCGATGCCAGCAAGCAGCAAATAGAAGAATGGACAAAACTGAAAGATAGCATCAACGAGAACGACAACGCCTACCTCTTCGTGGGCAAACTCAAATAAAGCGCCCCGTCGCGCTGCGTTTTGAAGCGGAGACACAAGCAACGATTGGCTGAGTGTCTCCGCTTTTTTTGGCAAAGTACCTGCTTTATGCCGCCAAAGTATACAGGAAAACTTGCCAATCCCTAAGAAAAAGTTTAAACGCAGCCTAAGTTTATATAAACGCACCGTACGTTTATATAAACGCAACCTACGTTTAAACTTTTTCCAAAGGATTGCCGGTTTTTCCCCGTACTTCGGGCGGATTTTCCAGCGCATCTTGCTGAAAGATTCCCAAAGATTGCTTGCCGCCTTATACCACTTTGCAACCAACTTGCAGCATCGAACGCTCGTTTTCTCCTTCATTCTTCGTACTTTTGCAGCGCAATCAACAAAAACTATCCGAAGGAGAATCATGGCAAATACAAACCGACAAGAAACCTTTCCCATCCTGGGGATGAGTTGCGCCGCCTGCGCCGCCCGCGTGGACAAGACACTGAACAAGCAGCCGGGCGTATGCCAAGCATCCGTCAATTATGCCGCCGCCACGGCCTTGGTGGAGTATGACCCCGCACAGACCTCGCCCGAAGCCCTGCAACACGCCGTGCAGGAGGCAGGCTATGACTTGATTATCAGTCACGATGAACATACAGCGGACGAGGTGGAAGAGGCGCACGTCAAGAAATATAAATCACTGAAGCAACGCACTACGTGGGCCATCCTCCTGGCCATCCCCATCGCCGTCATCGGCATGGGCTTCATGGACAGGGCGTGGGCAGGCTGGGCCACGTGGGCACTTTCCACGCCGGTTGTGTTCGTCTTGGGGCGGTCATTCTTTGGCAATGCCTGGAAGCAACTCCGGCACGGCTCGGCCAACATGGACACGCTGGTGGCCAGCAGCACGGGCGTGGCCTATCTGTTCAGCGTGTTCAACCTGTTTTTCCCCGACTTCTGGCTGTCCAGGGGAATTACGCCGCATGTCTATTTTGAGTCATCGAGCGTCATCATCGCCTTCATCCTGTTGGGACGCCTGCTGGAGGAGCGGGCCAAGGGAAACACCTCGCAGGCCATCAAGAAGCTGATGGGGTTGCAGCCCAAGACCGTCACCCTCGTGGTTAATGAAGCATT
>CALUOW010000024.1 GCA_944322365.1 uncultured Bacteroides sp. | reverse complement strand
GCAGAGCGACCAGTTGTTGTGTTTGCCGCTGCCGTTGACGCCCTGGTAGGGCTTCTCGTGCAGCAGGACGACGAAGTGGTGTTTGCGGGCGATGCGCTTCATCAGGTCCATCACCAGTTGGTTGTGGTCGTTGGCCAGGTTGACGTTCTCGAAGATGGGCGCCAGCTCGAACTGGTTGGGGGCCACCTCGTTATGGCGCGTCTTGACGGGGATGCCCAGCTTGTGGCACTCAATCTCCAGTTCCTTCATGAAGGCGGTGACGCGCGGCGGGATGGAGCCGAAGTAGTGGTCCTCCAATTGCTGGTCTTTGGCGGAGGAGTGGCCCATCAGCGTGCGGCCCGTCAGGCAGAGGTCGGGGCGGGCGTTGTACAGCGCGAGGTCCACGAGGAAATACTCTTGCTCCCAGCCCAGGTTGGCGAAGACGCGGGTGACGTTCTTGTCGAACAGTTGGCAGACATCCGTTGCGGCGCGGTCCACGGCGGCCAATGCTTTCAACAGCGGGGTCTTGTAGTCCAACGCTTCGCCGGTATAAGATATAAATATGGTAGGGATGCACAAGGTGTCGTCCACGACGAAGGCGGGCGAGGAGACGTCCCACGCCGTGTAGCCGCGCGCCTCGAAGGTGTTGCGGATGCCGCCGTTGGGGAAGCTCGACGCATCCGGCTCCTGCTGGACGAGCAGCTTGCCGGAGAATCGTTCGATGACGTCGCCCTCGGCGCTCAGTTCGATGAAGCCGTCGTGCTTCTCGGCGGTGCCGTCGGTCAGGGGTTGGAACCAGTGGGTGTAGTGGGTGACGCCCAAGGACTTGGCCCAGCTCTTCATGCCGTTGGCAATGAGGTCGGCCACTTCGCGGCTGATAGGGGTGCCTTTGTCGATGGCGTCGGTCACGGCCTTGTAGGCTTCGCGGGGCAGGTACTCCTGCATCTTTTTGTGGTCGAAGACGTGGCTGCCGTAGTAGTCACTGAGGCGGCCGGAGGGGGGAGTCACTTCAAGCGGCTTGCGGTTGGCAAGCTCTTGCAGGGCAAAAAAACGCATTTTAGACATGATGGGTCTCTTTTTTATAGGTTTTCGGCTGCAAAGGTATAGCTTTTTGTCGAAACACCCCCTAAAATGAGGGGGTATTCTTTGAAAAAAGTGCGGAATGAGACAAATACCCCCCCCATTGAAAAGGGGAGCGAATATAAAAAACGATTAAATATGATCCAATATGAAATCTGCCGGAATGCCGAAGCGGTCGCGCAATCGTTTGACGATATTCAAACTGAGGGGGCGTCGGCCATTCAATAATTCGCTTACTTTTGATTCGGGTATTCCCAGCCAAGAAGCGGTTTCTTTTTGCTTAAGATGTTTCTCTTCCATTTTTTCACGGATGGCATTCGTAATCAAGGTCGAAGTCTTACCGGGCAGGGGATGATAGGCAGCTTCCCATTCGCCTATGGCATCTGTCAGACGCACGAATTCCTCTTTGTCGGCATTTGTCAGCAGTTCCATTTCGCCAAGTGCGGTGCCTTTGCGGATAATTTCCTCTAATTTATCCTTATAGTCTTGATATTGGGACTCAGTTTTAATTTCCATATTCTTCCTCCTTAGTCTGGTTCAATCAATAATTTTTGGCATCTATCTTGTCATATTCTTGGTGCGTGCCTACAAAGCGGATGACCATCCTGCCGGCAAAAAACACCACAACGGCTATGATGCGATAGTTGTTTCCACGTATGTTGAACACGTATCGGCTGTTTCCTACGTAATCGGCTGACAGGAAATCCTGTTTCAAATCATTGTGGCTTTTCCACTCCGCTTCTTCTATGACGGCTACCCATTTTTCGACAGCATTCCGTGCGTCGGCGTGTTTTCTGACGAACTCGTTCAGCAATTCGGAATTGACAATCTTCATGGGCCTTGTTCTTAAATTTTGGGTCAAAGATACGTTATTTTTTGTGAATCATCTTCATTTGTCATCGAAAAGTTGCTCTTGAACTTTATTTTTCTTTCAAGTACCTCCTTCATCGACCGATATATCTCTTGTCTTTTGCTCCTCCGGATAATTTCCCGGCCAAATGCTTGCATCTTTCCCGAAATAGCCCTACCTTTGCCGCGTCTTGTTCCGCACGGTCCGTCCGGGCCGTCGGATGAAAAGGGAATCGGGTGAAAGTCCCGGACAGTCCCGCTGCTGTGAGTTCTTCAAGACGGGTATGCCACATACTTATGCCACTGTCCTTTGCCGGGGCGGGAAGGCGACATACCTGGGAACGAGTCAGAAGACCTGCAAGACGAAGTCAAGAAACCATCCGTTCGAGGAAAGCGGTTGGTGTGCATAAGTGTTACGTCAGCAATCAGTGCAAGATTGTTTATGAAGAAAAGTACATGGATACGGGTGTGCTGTGTCGCGGCCTTTAGTATCTGGACTGCCGTTTTGTCCGCCCAAGAGGCGCAGACGGAGGCGGATTCGCTGGTCAATCTGGACGAAGTGGTGGTCCGTGCGCCTTTTGTGGTCCGCAAGACGACATCCACCTCGCCGCTGCAGACCCTGTCGCAGCCGCAGTTCGAGCAGCAGGGCATCACGGACATGGCCGACGCGTTGCGACGCTTTTCGGGCGTGAACGTGAAAGACTATGGCGGCGCCGGGGGCATGAAAACCGTGTCGGTGCGCAGCCTGGGCGCGCAGCATACGGCTGTGGCTTACGACGGCATCACGTTGACCGACTGCCAAAGCGGGCAGATAGACTTCTCGCGCTTCTCGCTGGACAATGTGGCGGTGCTTTCATTGGCCGTGGGCGACAACGACGACATCTTCCTGCCGGCACGCACTGCCGCTTCGGCGGCTTCCGTACGGCTGCAAACCAGGCAACCGGACTTTGCCGACCGGAAATCCCATGTGCGTGCCGTGCTGAAAACCGGGTCTTTCGGATTGGCCAATCCGGCTTTGAGCTACGACCAACAGTTTACGGACCGGGTATCCATGTCCGTCTACGGGGACTTCATGCGCGCCGACAACCGCTATCCTTTCACTTTGGCAAACGGCCAATACCGGACGGAAGAACATCGGCAGAACAATTACATCGAAACCTGGCGCGGGGAATGGAACCTCTATGCCCGCCCCACGGGACATGCCGTGCTGAACGGGAAGATTTATTATTATGACTCCTTCCGCGAACTGCCCGGCCCGGTGATTCTTTATAACAGCACGAGCGATGAAGAACTGTCCGAACATAATTTCTTTTCGCAACTGCATTTTCAGACCTATTGGGGCAGCCGTTGGTCGTTGCAACTGAACGGGAAGTTCAACTGGGCCTCTTCGCATTATCACGACCAAGGCAACGAGTATCCCGGCGGCGCCTTGGACAACCGGTATTACCAACGCGAATACTATGCCTCGGCAGCCGTGCTCTATACGCCGTGGGAGCGTTGGGCCTTCTCTTATGCGGCGGATTATGCGTTCAACAACCTGACCTCGGACGCCACGGCGGGCGTCAAGCCCTACCGGCACGCCGTGTTGCAGGCCCTGTCGGCCCGCTATCGGGCGCCCCGGTTGACGCTGACGGCTTTGCTGTTGGGGTCCATCTATCAAAATGGGGCCAAGGAAGGCGAGGCGGCCCGCGATGCCCGCCGGTTGTCGCCTTCGGTATCCGTGTCGTGGCAGCCGTGGGCCGATGCCGGACTTCGTTTCCGTGCGTCCTATAAGGACATCTTCCGCGTGGCCACCTTCACGGAGAACTACTTCGACCGTTGGGGCAGCCGCGACGTGAAGCCCGAAGTGGCCCGGCAGTTCAACGTAGGCCTGGCGTACGGGGCAAGCCTTTCGTCTTCTTGGTTGGAGTCTGTGAGCTTGTCGGCGGACGGCTATTACAATTACGTGAAAGACAAGATTGTAGCCATACCCTATAATATGTTTTTCTGGACCACGGTCAATCTGGGGCATGTGGACATTTGGGGAGCCGACCTGAACGTCGAAGCCTCCTTCCGTCCCGCAGAGAAGCACCGCCTGCTGGCCATGCTGAACTATACTTGGCAGCGCGCGGTGGACGTGACAGACCCTTCGGCCGTGTATTATAAGGACCAAATCCCTTATACGCCGGAACACTCCGGCGCCGCCTCTCTGGCTTGGGAGAATCCTTGGCTGAACCTTTCGCTCCACGGCACGGGCAACAGCGAGCGTTATGCCTCGGTGCAGAACATTGCCGCAAACCGGTTGGATGGATACGTGGAGTGGGGCGTCGCCCTCTATCGTTCGTTTGGCTGGAAGGGAGTGGACTGCTCGGTGCGGTGCGACGTGCAGAACATCGGCAACAAGCAGTATAGCATCGTGAAGAGCTATCCTATGCCGGGCCGCTCGTACAAGTTGACAGTAAGCATTCATTATTAACCAAATAGTAAGATTTATGAACTTGAAGAAGTATTTGAGTTTTTTTGCGTGGGCATTGTTGGTGCCCGTAGTGTTCAGCGCTTGCGACGAGGACGATACTCCCGCAGGAGGGGACGATGACCAGACGGCTTTCCGTGCCGAGAAGGGCATCTATGTGTTCAATGCCGGCAACCAAGGCTCCGGCATCGACGGTTCCCTGTCCTTTATCGACCTGGCCGATCCCCGTGGCTTCAAGAACGATGTGTTCCAACTGGTGAACGGGCGCAGCTTGGGTTCTACGGTGCAGGACGGCGTGGTATTGGGCGACTATATGTATATTGCCGTTTCCGAGTCTAATACCATCGAGGTGGTGGACAAACACACGGTACAGAGCGTTGCCCAAATTCTGCCCGCTGCCGCAGAAGGCTCCCAGCCGCGCGACATCGTGACGGACGGCGAATATGTGTATGTATCCATGTTCGACGGCTATGTGTCGCGCATCAACCCTTCGACCCATGAGATAGACAAGACTGTCAAAGTAGGTCCCAATCCGGAAGAGATGGCCGTGGTAGGCGATTGCCTCTATGTGGTCAATTCCGACGGCATGAACTACGCCAATGGCTATGTGGACGGGAAGAGCGTCTCCAAAATCAACTTGGGCGACTTCACGGAAGAAAAGAGAATCGAAGTGGGCATGAATCCCACCAAGCTCGTGGCCCACACCGCTTCCGGCAAACTGTTTGTGGCCTGCATGGGCGACTACGGTGCCAACCCCGCTTCCCTTTGGACCATCGACACCGCTACTGATGCCGCCACCGACCTGCAAACGCCCGTCACGCTGATGTGCCTCTCCGGCAACACGCTCTACACCATCTACAACGATTGGAGCGGGGTGGACAATATGCAGTACATCGCTTACGATGCACGGACCAACGCCGTGACGGATGAAGAGTTCATCCCCGTCCTGGCTTCTTCGCAGAACCCGGACTTTGAATACAACCGCGTGGACAATCCTGCCGGCATCCTGGTCAATCCGGCCGATGGGCACATCTTTATCACTTCGTATGTGGACGACCCGGTCAATGCCTACGCTTTGCCCAGTTATGTGTATGAATATTCCGCCGAGGGCGAGGCCGCGGCCCGATACGATGTGGGCGTGGGGGCAGTCTATATGATGCTGTTGGAATAAATACAAGAAATGCGACATAGTTTTTATTTATTTGTAATGATAGGTTGGGCTTTGTTCCTCGTCGCCTGTGGCGGGAGGGGCAAAGCCTCTTTGGCGTTGTCCGGAGGGGATACCTTGGCTTTGCGTTATGCCGAAAACCTGGTCATCGTGGACTATCCGGACTATTCCGTGGCCGTCTTGCGCAATCCGTGGGATACGTTGCAAGTCTTGCATACGTATGTCTTGGCGCCGCAAGGCCGTTCTTTGCCCGACACGCTGCCCGAAGGGACGGTGGTGCGCGTGCCGTTGTCGCGTGCCTTGGTCTATTCGTCCGTGCACTGCGGCTTGCTGGACGACTTGGGCGCGGCCAAAGCCATCGGGGGCGTGTGCGACTTGCGCTACATCAACCTCCCTTTTGTGCTTCAGGCGAATGAACGGGGCGAAATAGCCGATTGCGGCAATAGCATGAATCCGGACATCGAGCGCGTCATCCAGTTGCATCCCGATGCCATCTTGTTGTCTCCCTTCCAAAACAGCAACGGCTACGGGCGTGTCGGCAAGTTGGACATCCCCATCGTGGAGTGTGCGGATTATTTGGAGACTTCGGCCTTGGGACGTGCCGAATGGATGCGTTTCTATGGCCGCTTGTTCGGCGTGCCTGCCCGGGCGGACAGCTTGTTTGCCGAGGTGGAAGGGCGTTACCTCCGGTTGAAAAGCCGGGCGGCGTTCTCGTCCGTGTCGCTTTCTGTGTTGGGCGACATGATGTACGGCTCGGTGTGGCATGTGTCGGGCGGCCGCAGCCCCATGGGGCGGCTTTACGACGATGCTTGCGGCCGGTATGTCTTTGCCGACGTGGCCACCAGCGGCTCTGTGCCCATGGCTTTCGAGGCCGTGCTGGAGCGGGCCCGCGAGGCCGATGTCTGGCTCATCAAATACAATCGCGACCGCGACTTGACTTATGCGGATTTGAAAGCGGAATACGCCGGTTATGCCGAATTTGAAGCTTTCCAGGAGCGTCGCGTGTATGGTTGCAACACCGCGCGTGTGAATTACTACGAGGAAACGCCTTTCCATCCGGATTATTTATTGTCCGATTTGATTCAAATCCTCCATCCGGAGTTAGGCGGATTGGACGGATTGCGCTATTTTTGCAAACTGAATGAAGATTAGCGACTGAAGGCTTATGGGTAAAGGCTGGAAATATGGAATCTTGTTGGGCGTGGCCGTTGTGTTGCTTTTTGCAGCCAACCTGGCTGTCGGTTCGGTATCTATCCCTTTCAGCGCCCTGGTGGAAATGCTGTCGGGGCGTCCGGCGGCCCACGAAAGCTGGCATTTCATCCTTTGGGAGGCCCGTCTGCCCCAAGCGCTGACGGCCTTGCTTTCCGGCAGCGCGCTGGCTGTGTGCGGCCTGATGCTCCAGACGGCTTTCAAGAATCCTTTGGCCGGCACTTCCATCCTGGGCGTCAATTCCGGCGCCGGATTGGGAGTGGCGGTGGTCATGCTGTGGTTGGGCGGTCGTGTCGTGGCCGGGAGTTTCAGTTTTTCCGGCTTTTTTTCGGTCTTGTTGGGCGCTTTGGCAGGCGCCATGGCGGTCATGGCGCTGATTTCCTTTTTTTCCACGCTGATCAAGAGCAATGTCATGTTGCTCATAACGGGCATGATGGTAGGCTATTTGGCTTCTTCGGCGGTTTCCCTGCTCAACTTCTTCGCTACGGCCGAGGGGGTGCAGTCCTACATGGTGTGGGGCATGGGGCACTTTGGGGGCGTCTCCTCGCAACAAATGCCTGCCTTTGCTTTGGTGGTGTTGCTGGGGTTGCTGGGCGCTTTCTTGCTGATAAAGCCGTTGAATGCCTTGTTGTTGGGCGAACGCTATGCCGAAAACTTGGGCGTGCGGCTCCATCGGGTCCGTCCCGCTTTGTTGTGGGTGACCGGCTTGCTGACGGCCGTCACCACGGCTTTTTGCGGCCCTATCCTGTTCTTGGACCTGGCCGTGCCCCATATGGCACGTATGCTGCTGGGCACGGCCAATCATCGCACGTTGTTGCCCCTGACGGCCCTGACCGGCGCCGCCGTAGCCCTTTTCTGCAACTTGCTTTGTGTGCTTCCGGGGCAGTTCGGGCTATTGCCGCTGAATGCCGTCACCCCGTTCATAGGCGCGCCGATAGTCTTGTATGTCATTGTCAGCCAGCGAAATTCAAACCGTTTTCATTGACCGCGCCGGGATGCGCGCGTGCAAAATTGACGAATGTCAAGCCGTCTTAAAGGAGAAATGCCTACTTTTGCACCGGTATTAGTTTAATAATTAAAAGTTTAGGAACAATGAATTTGCCCGAAGAACCGATGATGCTGTATAGCTTCATCAACATGAAATTGCGTGATTCTTATGCTTCATTGGACGCGCTTTGCGAAGATTTGAACATCGAAAAGGATGACATCGTGCAGAAACTTAAATCCGTTGGTTTCGAATACAATCCTGCGAAGAACCGATTCTGGTAATTGAGACGCGCCTTCCCGGCGCCGTGGCTTGCGTGCGCGGCGCCGGAGAGGGAAATTCCTTAACTTCTTAACTTTTCTCATTGTCTCTCTGTGGCGACGAAGTCACAGGCTCTCCAACGCAGAGTGTTTCAACCAGTCGCTTGACCGTTTTGTGTGACGATTCACGGAGCGAAAGCCTGCGATCCACGGATCGAGGGCCGATGATCCGCAGAGCGTTCGGGCGCGATGGGCGGACTGTATGCCTGGGCGTCGTCAGAAAAGGCCTGATGTTTCTCTGTTAATTATACCTAAAAGGATAGATTAGATTATATTGGCATTCATTTATATTTCATATTTTTGCTGTGAAATTTGTTTTAGAGTAATCTCATAAAGCCCGGAAGGACTTCCTATTTTGCATTCATCGGTTGTAATAGGCTGAAAAATAGACAGTTTTGGGCTTGTGGGGGAGCCAAGAATATGTTCGGATGCCATGAACGGAGCTGCGGAAGGTTTGCAATGGTTCGCCATGCGTGCCCCTTTCCACAAAGAAATGGAGGCGCAAAAGCTCTTGGACAAATTGTGTATAGAAAACTTCATTCCCATGTGTCATAAAGTCGTCGTCCGGCGCGGTAAGAAGCATCGGGAGTGGGTACCGGCTGTCCATAACCTGGTTTTTGTCCGGACGACGCATTCGCTTATCCAGCGTGTCAAACGGGCGGACATCCCGTTTTTGCAATACGTGACCCGTCCTGAAGCAGGACGGAACATTCCCATCATTGTCCCTGACGTGCAGATGGCGCAGTTTATGGCTGTCGCCCGTGCCGAGGGCGAGAAGCTGATTTATCTGACTCCGGATGACTTGTCCCATTTGGGCAAGGGCACGCGCGTCCGTGTCTTGGGCGGCCCTTTCGATGGCGTGGAAGGCATTTTCCTGCGGGTGAAGGGGTGCAGAAGCAGGCGGGTGGTGCTGCAGATTCAAGGAATCTTGGCAGTGGCTTTGGCGGAAATAGAAACAGACCTGATAGAAGTGTTGGATTGACCTTTTTTCCCGTTGCCCCGCGCCGTCATATTTCCCATTCTTATGCTGGTCATTATTTGTCTCCAGTTCGTCGTCATTGTGCTGTTGGCATTTTGCTTTTACCGTTCCCGTATGAAAATCAGGAACTTGCATCAGTCGATGGCCTTATCTCCTTCTGCTGCCGCGCCCGAAGTCGTGGAGGAGGGGGAAGACGGCGAATGTCCTCGGCCGTTGTTGCCTGATGATCCGGAGGTCGATTGGGCGGATTTGAATGCCGCAGACAGTGGGGTGGACAAGGAACTGTTTGAGCAAGTGCATCGGACTATTGTGGAGAAGAAACTCTTCTTGGATCCGGACTTCTCCAGGGATAATGTCATCCGGATTGGGCTGATAAACAAGAATAAGGTGGCCCAGATGTTTCGGGAACATGCCCACACCAACTTGACAGGCTACATCAATGCGTTGCGTTTGGAATATGCCATGGACTTGATGAAGCAGCAACCGGACATTCCCATTAAAGCCGTGGCGTATGATGCGGGTTTTAATAGCGTCCGTACTTTTTACCGCATTTTTGAGAAGGCGTATGGGCTGACGCCCACGGATTGGAAAGACAGGCGCGCTAAGGAAATAAAAACGGGGCAAAACCATGGTCTTGCAAATAGCTGATTGGAAAGTGCGGGTCGAATGTCCGGGCGAAGAAGCAGTGCCTTTCTTGCCCAACTTGCTTCCGTTCCTGCTTGCCGGTCCCGACGTGGAGGCAGGCAAGCAGGGGGAAGACTATCTTACAGTCCTTCAACTGGGTTGCAATTTCCCTTTTCCTGCGGGGCAACCTGTCGTAAGCGCCTGTCCGGATGGGCGTTTGATACGTGTTTGGCTTTCGGCGGATTATTGCAGCATGGAGTTGCGGATGCCGGGATGTGCGCGTCCTTGCCGTCTGCGTGCCGATAGGCATTGGAGGCAGGTGCAAACCGACTTGGAGTTGCGGGCGACGATGGACTATGCCTTGTTGAACGACCTGATTATGTTGGCTTTCATTTATGCGTCGGCTTTCAAGGAAACGGTTCTGATACACGCTTCGTGCGTGGCGGTGGCAGGCAAGGGGGCGATGTTCGTAGGTCCGTCGGGCATAGGCAAGAGCACCCATTCCCGTTTGTGGTTGAAGCATATCCCGGAAACCCGCTTGCTGAACGACGACCAGCCTGTCTTGCGCCTGTTCCCTACGGGCGAAGTGCGGGTGTATGGCTCTCCGTGGAGTGGGAAGACGCCTTGTTACCGTCAAGATTCTGCCTCCTTACGTGCCTTGTTCCGCATGGAGCAAGCCTTGGAGAACCAGGCGGTCCGTTTGACGCCCATCGAGTCTTTCCGGATGTTGCTAGGCGCTTCTTCTTTAATCGGGCGCGATGCGATGAGTTTTTCCGGCATAAGCGGCACGTTGGCGCGGATAGCCGGTCGCATCCCGGCATACCGGTTGAAAAACCGTCCCGAACAGGCTGCCGCCGAGTTGAGCCACCGGATGTTTATGATTTCCTCATCATGCTGATAGCCGTGGATTTTGACGGGACCATCGTCGAACATCGTTATCCGGACATCGGGCCGGAAATCCCTTTTGCCATTGATACGCTGAAGCGTTTGCGCGAAGAACGCCATCGCCTTATCCTATGGACTGTGCGCAAAGGGAGGTTGCTGGACGAGGCGGTGCGTTTCTGCCGCGAGCGCGGATTGGAGTTTTATGCTGTCAATAGCAATTATCCCGAAGAGAATAGCCGGTGCGAAGGATATTCCCGCAAATTGGGCGTAGACCTGTTTATTGACGACCGCAATTTGGGCGGCCTGCCCGATTGGGGCGTCATTTATCGGATGGTGCACGACGGTTTGACCTTCGAGGATTTGTATGCCGCAAGTCCTCGGCAAGAGCCTGCCTTTTCATCGGGAAAACAAATGAAGAATAATTTAATACATCGAATCATGAATTTGAAAAAACTATTTGGGGTGTTCGCCCTGTTGGCGCTGTTGACATCGTGCGCGTCCTATCGGAAAGCTCTTTACCTTCGAGACGACGAAGTGCTGGAGATGGTAGAGCAGAGAGGCTCGTTGTATGAATATCGCGTCATGCCCAAAGACGAACTGACCATCACGGTCAGCACCTCCGATCCGGAAGTGTCGGCTCCTTTCTATCGCAAGATAGGGCAGAGCAAATTGCAGAACAATAATATGAATCAAGGCATGACCAATGCCAAGTTGCTGGATTATCTGGTGGATAACGAAGGCTATATAGACTTTCCCATTTTGGGCAAATTGCACGTCGTGGGGCTGACCAGCCGGCAGTGCGAGGACCTGATACGCCAACGCCTGCAACCCTACCTGAACGAGACGCCCAACGTGACGGTCCGCATCCTCAGCTATACCATCAGCGTCTTGGGCGAGGTCAACCGTCCCGGCACCTACACTGTCACCGACGAACGCATCACCATCTTCGAGGCGTTGGCACAGGCCGGAGACATGACCCTGTTTGCCCGGCGCAACGACGTGGAACTGCTGCGCGAGGATTCCTTGGGCCGCCGCACCGTGGCACACCTGGATCTGACGGCCGCCGACATCGCCCTTTCGCCCTACTATTACTTGCAGCAGAACGATGTCATTTACGTCAAGCCCACCAAGGCGAAGGTCCGCTCCAACACGCTTAGCAGCAATTCGTCCTTCTGGATCAGCCTGACCAGCCTGGCGGCCACCATCGCTTCTTTGGTGATTATTGCTTTGAGGTAAATAGGAATTTAGAAGTTGACAAGGGGACGAGTTAACGAGGCAACAAGGCCTGTTAGCAAACAGATTTACAAGTGATAAGCCCTGTCCTCGTAGTCTTGTTAACTTGTCAACTCGTCAACTAAATTATCATTTATTTATGAAAGAAGAAACCTATACCGATTTCTACCGGGACGAAGAGAAGCCCGTAGATTATAAATCAATTGTTTTTGAATACCTGCTCCATTGGCCGTTAATTCTCATTTGCCTGGTGGCTTTCGTCGTCGGCGCTTATGTTTATCTCCGCTACCAGCCGCCGGTGTATAACGTCAGTTCCACGTTGCTCATCAAGCAAGGGGACAAGACCAAGTCCGGGGCCGGCTCTTCCTTGGCCTATATGCAGGATTTGGGCATGTTGTCCATGGCCAACAACTTCGACAACGAAGTGGAAATCCTGCAGTCCTATACGCTTATCCGGAAGGTGGTGAATGCGCTGAACCTGCATGTCACTTACCACGAAAAAGAGCGTTTCCGTTATCCTACCGAGCTTTACAAGACATCCCCCGTGCAACTGTGGATGGCTCCCGACGAGGCCGAGAAGTTGCCTTCCGCCTTGCAGGTGCAGTTGGATTGCAGTCCCGATGGGCAGGTAAAAGCAACGGCCACTTTTACGGTTGAAAAAGAGGAATATGCCATTGACAAGACCTTCGACCGTTTGCCGGCGGTCTTCATTACCCCTGTTGGCACGTTGAGCCTCTCTGCCGCCACGGACAGCCTCCTGGCCCGTATAGACGAGCCGCGCACGTTGCAGGCCACCATCGTGCCGCCATCGGTTATGGCAGGCGCTTGCAAAGCCCATTTGGGCGCCGAGCCTACCGGCGAGTTCACCTCCATCGTCCGCTTGTCCTACAATGACACCGATGTCCGCCGGGGGATGGACTTCCTGAATACCTTGGTGGCCATCTATAATAGCGATGCCAACGAAGACAAGAACCAGGTGGCCAGCCGAACCGCCCAATTCATCGACGAGCGCATTAGCATCATCAACGCCGAACTGGGCACTACCGAGAGCCAGTTGGCTGACTACAAGCAGCGTGCCGGCCTGACCGATCTGAGCACCGATGCCCGGATGGCCTTGCAGGAGACCAGCGAATACCGGCAGAAACAGGCGGAAAACACTACCCAGCTCCGCCTGATAGACTTCTTGCGCAACTACATCGACGACCCTGCCAACCGTTATGAGGTGATTCCCGCCAACGTAGGCATCTCGGATGCAGGTTTGATCAATGTCATTTCGCAATACAACGAGATGCTCATCGAGCGCAAACGCCTCTTGCGCACTTCCAACGAGAACAACCCTGCCGTCGTCAACTTGGACACCTCCATTGCCGCCACCCGCAACACCGTGCGCACCACGGTGGAGAACGTGGAGAAAGCCCTGCAAATCACCCGGCATAACCTCGACTTGGAAGCCCGTAAGTATCAAAGCCGGGTGAGCAGCGCCCCCCAACAGGAACGCGAGCTGGTCAGCATCACCCGCCAGCAGGAAATCAAGGCCAACCTCTACCTGATGCTCTTGCAGAAGCGCGAGGAGAACGCCATCACCCTGGCCGCCACCGCCAACAACGGGCGCGTGGTGGAAGAACCGATGCCTACGGGACCCGTCTCGCCCAATCGGCGCAACATCTACATGGTGGCCTTCGTCCTGGGACTGGCTTTCCCCATTGGCGGCATCTACCTATCCCGCCTGCTCCGCTTCAAGATAGAAGGCCGGCCGGATGTGGAGCATATCACCCCTGTGACCATCGTCGGCGACATTCCACAGATAGACTATCCCGAAGGACATCCCATTGTAGTGTCCGAAAACAAGAACGGCCTGATGGAAGAAGTGTTCCGCAACGTGCGTACCAACCTGCAATACATGTTGCAAGAAGGGCAGAAAGTCATTCTCTTCACCTCTACCACCTCCGGCGAGGGCAAGAGCTTCACCGCCGCCAACCTGGCTGCCAGCTTCGCCTTCATGGAGCGCAAGACGCTTATCGTGGGCCTCGACATCCGCAAGCCCGCTCTCAACCGCCTGTTCTCCTTGCCGGGGCGGCCGCAAGGCATCACGCAATACCTGGCCTCCCCCTCGTCCGTCGATTTGCTGTCGCTCTGCCAACCTTCCGCTTTGTCTTCCTACCTCTACGTGTTGCCCGGCGGCGCCGTGCCGCCCAACCCCACGGAGTTGGTGGCTCGTAAGTCTTTGGACGAAGCCTTCGCGCAGTTGCGTCAACACTTCGACTACATCATTCTGGACACCGCTCCCATCGGCGTCGTCACCGACACGCGCCTCATTGCCCGCGTGGCCGACATCTGCGTCTACATCTGCCGTGCCGACTACACCCATAAGAGCGACTTCGCCCTGATCAACGACCTGCGCCAAGACGAGAAGTTGCCCCCGCTGTGTACCCTCATCAACGGCATCGACATGAACAAGCGCAAGAACGGCTATTACTACGGCTATGGCAAGTATGGCAAATATGGCAAGTACGGCTATGGCAAGAAGTATGGGTATGGATACGGGTATGGGTATGGGAAGTGAGAAGTAAGGAGCAGAAGATGTCCAAACTCCCCTTTCTTTTGATAAAAAAGATGCCTTATAGGGTCTTGACCGGAAAAATCCATTATCTTTGTTCCCTGTAATATAGACATAGGCTTATGCGCATTGAACGGATCAATATACAAGGATTTTGGAACAAGTATTCCTTAGAATGGAAATTGGACCAGGATGTCAACTTGTTATCAGGCATCAACGGGTCAGGTAAAACCACGCTGTTAGACATCGTGTGTGTATTGCTAAATAATAGGGAGCCTTATTTTGCAGATATCGCTCCCAAATTCCAGTCCATATCCATTGAGATGGCGGATGGATTCTCCCTGCAAGCCCAATCTTCGAGCAGCCTGAACGTACATTTTTATCATCAAGGGGCTGAAATCAGTCCTGAAGATTTCAACCGTATCGCTAACCTCTCTGCCGTTTCCACCTTCGACATGGCAATGCCCGATGAAGAAACCTACAAACGAATCCTGATGAACCGTTCCGCCATGCGCACCGAATTGGATTATCGTTTGCACGAAGCCCTTAATCTTTACTACCGTTATGTGGCAGGTATATCCAAAGAAGTGGAGAAATTGGTAAGACAGTCTGTTGCCGGTGCCGATTTCAGCGGGTTGAACAATATTTATGCGCGTAAAAATCTGTTTGTCCAGATTGTAAACGAACTTTTCAGTTCTACTCATAAAGAATGGTACGATGAAAGGAGTGAAATTTGCTTCCATATCAAGGGAGACGATCTCTTCATCATGCCCCGTCAGCTATCTTCCGGTGAAAAGCAATTATTGATTATTTTGATCCATTGCCTCGTGGTAGGAGGGATGGAAAACATCGTCTTTTGGGATGAGCCCGAAATATCTCTACACATCGATTGGCAACGTGCCTTGATACGTGTAGCCCGCGAACTGAATCCCAAAGGACAGTTTATCATTGCCACTCATTCCCCGTCCTTGATTTATGAAGGATGGGAAGCCAAAGTCATTAATATGGAAGATTTGTTGCAAGCATGAGTACCAGGCTGGAAGATACCAACACTTCACGAGAAATAGGATTAAGCCGGTATTTCAGGCGGTATACGGAAAAATCGGATTTGTTGGTGCTGGTAGAAGGAGAGGATGACATACCCTTTTGGACTTTGTTACTTGACAGGGTACGTCAACACTATGCCCACATTGATGTGACGAACTTGAAAATTCGCGATGCAGCAAGCGGAGAAGAAAAGGTTAACAATGGGAAAGACCAATTAATGAAGGTAAGCGGATTGGGTAAGTCAAAGGTGGTAGCAATCGACCGGGATTATGACAGTTTGGTTGCCAACTATCATCCCTATTCCTTTCGTATTGGTTCAGATCCTTATGTGCTTTACACACGTTTTTATGCCATGGAGAACCATAAGCTCCATCCCCAGGCTGTAGGTGAATTTTTGTCTGATATGCTTCATGAAGCATGTCCGATTGATTTCTTGTCCATATTACAACAGTTTTCCTTGGCTATAGCCGATAGCTTATTATTGCTTATTGTGTATGAGCGTCGATGTACTCGACCGGAAAGTCCGGAATGCCGTTTACGTGAAATTACGGTAAGTAAGCTATGCGAGCAAATTTGTGGACAACCTTTTCGTTATTGCAATTATCAGGAAGATTTTCAACAACTGGGCGAATCTTTGCAGAAGACGTATGCGCCGTTATTAGCCAGGTATCAGTCGGACATTGAGTCTTTGCGTGAAGAATTGTCTGCCTGTCACGGGAAAAGCGAAGCGGATTATTGGAAATTGTTGCAAGGCCATACATTGTACGCAGTGATGAGAAACATTCTGCAGGGCATTCTTTTGGAGAAGAAGCGTGAACACGAACGGCGCATTCGCAAGGAAGTTGTCGGCGGTGAAGCAATCGCCGAAGCCATACAGGCTTATAACCAAACCTTAGGGTGGAGTTCCAGCAATGTCTTTCCTAAGATGGATGGAGCGTTTATCCACAAACCTCATATAGCTGGAGAGGATTGGGAGGGGCATTTCAAAGGGATGATTGAGGGAATCAGGTAGAAGCAATTACTACAATAAGCAGTCAAATTTCACGATAGTTTAGCTTGAAATTTCATTGGGATCTTTTTTTAAAGAATCTTTTACGGGTGTAGGATTATGTGGATATGGTTCCAGGCTCCGGCAAGAATCGCTTTGGTTACAAGCTAATGTTAATATTCAAGACGGATCCTTTATGTAACTTGCTTTAGAGCACTGCATAGCGTCTTTTCAAGATGGGATGTCCTAAATTGAATGTTTGCATTTCAAAACGATTTATTCATTATGCAAAGTACTTCAAACAATAAGCGTATAGCGAAAAATACTCTATTATTGTACTTTCGCATGCTTATCATAATGTTTGTATCGCTATACACTAGCCGTGTCGTACTGAATACTTTGGGCGTGGAGAATTATGGTATATATAATGTAGTGGGTGGTGTAGTAGCAATGTTTGGTTTCATCAACGCAGCCATGTCTACCAGTACACAGCGTTATCTGACATTTGAGTTGGGTAGAGGGGATGCTGAATGTTTGCACAAGGTGTTTAGTACTAGTATATTTATTCATGTGTTGATGTCTCTATTGGTGGTTTTCTTGGCGGAAACCGTTGGGTTGTGGTTTTTTAATCGATATATGGTGATTCCCGCCACCCGCTTGGAAGGGGCGATGTGGGCTTATCAATTTTCTATATTGTCCACCGTTATTATGATGATGAGCGTGCCTTACAATGCTTCTATCATAGCACATGAACGAATGTCTGCTTTCGCCTATATCTCGATATTGGAAATTATCTTAAAGTTGCTGATTGTTTATCTGTTACAGATTGGAAGTTGGGATAAACTCGCTTTTTATGCTTTTTTAATCTTTGTAGTCCAGTTGTGCATTCGTGTGCTGTATGGCATTTATTGCAACCGTCACTTTGCAGAAACAAGATATCGTTGGCTATGGGACAAAACTTTGTTTAGAGAGATGTTGAGTTTTGCTGGCTGGAATTTGTGGGGGAATTGTGCAAGTGTTGCTTTTACTCAAGGCGTCAATCTTTTGTTGAATATGTTCTTTGGTCCGGTGGTTAATGCCGCTCGTGGTATTGCCGTCCAGGTTCAGGTAACTATCTCACAGTTTACCATTAACTTCCAGACAGCCATGAACCCGCAGATCACCAAGTCGTATGCAGCTCATGATTATGGTTATATGCATGACCTCATTTTCCGCAGTTCTAAATTTACATTTTATCTGCTCTTGCTGTTATCCTTACCAGTCATACTGGAAACGGAAACGATATTACAGCTTTGGCTGGAAACAGTTCCCGATTATACCGTGGTTTTCATACGCCTGATGTTATGTGTGACCATTATTAATAGTGTTGCCAATCCTTTGATGGTATCGGCAGCAGCAACAGGTCGTGTCCGGTTATACCAAGGAGTAGTGGGTGGTATTCTGCTGTCTATTCTACCATTGTCATATATTGTTCTCAAGTTGGGTGGTAGTCCTGCTTCCGTGTTCATTGTGCATTTATGTGTATGCATTGTGGCTTTCATGGTTCGTCTGTATATCATTCGACCTATGATCAATTTGTCTTTGAGAAATTATGGCAGGCAGGTGGTAAAGCCTTGTTTGTTGGTGACTTTAACCGCAATTATATTACCTCTTATTGTAAAAAATATATTATCAGACGGTATTCTTGCTTTCTTTGCTGTTTGTTTACTCTGTCTATTGAGCGTATTATTGTCAACCTATTGTTTGGGCTTGAATGTGCTCGAGCGAAATTTTATACAAGATGGACTAAAGAACATTTTATCTAAAATTAGAAGATGATACAAATTCTAGATAAGCGAAATTGTTGCGGTTGTTCTGCATGCGTCCAGCGTTGCCCTAAGCATTGCATTACATTGCAGGAAGATTCAGAGGGTTTTTGGTATCCGCAGGTGGATATGAGTACTTGCATAGATTGCGGTTTGTGTGAAATCGTGTGTCTCATGCTTCAGCGGTCTGTAAGTGTTAGAAAACCGATAGCGATATATGCTGCTAAAAACTGTGAGGAAGAAATCCGTCGCAAGAGTTCTTCAGGTGGCGTGTTTACTGCTTTGGCTGAACAGATTATTCAGGATGGAGGTGTTGTATTCGGTGCTTGTTTCAATGAAAAGTGGGAAGTTATGCATACTTATACGGAAACAATAGAAGGATTAAGTAAATTTCGTGGCTCCAAATACGTGCAGAGTTGGATAGGGAATGCTTATGAGGAAACAGAAAAATTTTTAAAAGCTGACAAAAAAGTATTGTTTTCTGGTACTCCATGCCAAATAGCTGGACTGAAACAGTTCTTACGAAAGGACTATGAAAAACTGTTTACGGTGGATGTCATTTGTCATGGTGTCCCTAGTCCTAGTGTTTGGAGAGAATACTTGAATAATGAAATCACGCGTCAGTGCGGTCGAAAAAATATAGTATTGTCTCGTCTTATTCATGAAAAGAAAGTCCTCGTAGATGGCGTCTCTTTTAGGGATAAGAAGTCAGGATGGAAAAAATACAGTTTTGTTCTTACTCTTTCCACGACCAACGAGAGTGGAGGGAAAATACAGTTTTGTTCTCGTATTCCTTTGAATGAAAATCTTTATATGAAAGGTTTTTTGGCAGATTTGTACCTACGTCCTTCCTGTTATGCTTGTCCGGTGAAGTGCGGGAAGAGTGGCAGTAATCTTACTTTAGGTGATTTTTGGGGACTGCAGACGGTGATGCCGTTGTTGGATGATGATAAGGGGATGACAGCTTTACTGGTGAATGATAAGCATGGACAAGAACTCTTGGATAAGATAAATGTAGACTTGTGGCAGACGGATTATGAAAGTGTATTTAAAGGTAATCCAGCGTTGGAGAAATCGGCACGTATCCCTCAGCATAGAAATTTGTTTTTTGCAGATACTAATTTGTCTTTTGAAAAGAAAATGCTGAAATATATACGTCCGACTTTGAGGCAACGGATAAAACGAAAAATTCAGAAAGTAGGATTACTTCTTTTGAGTAGAGGGCAGAAGGTCATAATTAAGAAAATATTAAAAAAATAAATCTGATGAAAATAGCTATTATAACCTTGCCGCTTCATGGTAATTATGGTGGAATTTTGCAGAATTATGCCTTGCAGACTGTATTAAAACGCATGGGATATTTTGTCGAAACCATTACTTTTCCTATGAAAAGAGAATTACCATATTGGAAAATGCCTCTTGCGTATAGTAAACGTATTATTTCCAAATATATTCTACATCGTAGAGAATTACCAATATTGTGTGAACAGTGGTATAACTGGACATATCCTTTGTTGCTTCATAATGTTTTAGCATTTATCGAGACGCATGTAAGTAGACGATGTGTTAATAGTTTTGTTGAAATTGGAGAAGATGATTATGATGTTTTAATTGTAGGTAGTGATCAAGTTTGGCGACCGAAATATTTTGGACATTCTATTAAGGATGCTTATTTAGGCTTTGCTGAAGATTGGAGGAAAGTAAAACGTGTAGCTTATGCTGTATCTTTTGGTACAGATGTTTGGGAGTATACTTCGAAGCAGACCCAGAAATGTGTAACATTGGCCGCTTTATTCAATGGTATTTCTGTTCGAGAGGAAGCTGCTGTTACATTATGTCAAGAACATTTGCATGTCAATGCGAAACATGTATTAGATCCTACTTTATTGTTGAACGAGGAAGATTATGTAAATTTATTTAAGGATAAACCTTTAGTTATGGCCCGTGGGCAGTTACTTACCTATGTATTAGACGAAACACCTGAAAAAACGCGTATCATTGCAAGAGCAGCTGAACATTTCAACTATAAAGTTTATCAAGCCAATTCTCGTTATGAGGATAAGACTGCCCCCTTGAGAGAACGCATACAACCTTCTGTAGAACAGTGGTTAAAAGATTTCTATGAAGCAAAATTTATAATTACTGATTCTTTTCATGCTATAATATTTTCTATTTTATTCAATAAACCATTTATTGTTATTGGAAATAAGGAAAGAGGATTGTCACGTATTGATTCATTATTAAAAATGTTTGGAATGGAAGACTTTATGATAAATACAGAAAAAGAAATGGATTTATCTCGAAATTTTACAATTGATGTGCAAAAGCGGGACAGTGTGTTACAAACCTGGCGTTGTATATCTTTGAACTTCTTGCGTGCAGAACTTCAAAAAGCATAGTCTTAAATCCTTAGCGTTAACTTTCTTATCAATTCTTGTTATCTTCATTAATCCAAGCATGAATACCCCTCTGATATCAGTAGTAGTACCTCTCTACAATAAAGTTCAGTGTATTGAAGCAACTATAAATTCTGTGTTGGAACAAACCTTTGATTCTTTTGAATTAATTATTGTTGATGATGGCAGTACAGATGGAAGTGCTGTCCTTGTAAAATCAATAAGTGATAATCGCATACGCTATATTTATAAAAGTAATGGCGGTGTAAGTTCAGCGCGCAATTTGGGAATAAAAGAGGCTCAAGGTGAATGGATTTTATTTTTGGATGCAGATGATATATTGTTACCAAATTGCTTAAGTAAATTATATAGTGTTGTGCTCTCTTGTAATCAGCATTTAGATATTATAGCGGGCAATTATTATAAAGTAATTGGTAGAGAACGTAAGTTATATAATAAAGGGAGGTATCGGGGAGTGGTACCTAATAATTTTAAATGGTATTTTTTTAATAAATTCTCAATAAGAACCGGATGTGCTCTTATTCAGAGGAAAGTATTATGTCAATATCCATTTGATGAGTCATTATCACGATATGAAGATTTAGAATTGATTTTACGAATCCTTAAATCAACGGTAGTATATACAATACCTGACGTTGTATTCGAGTATTGTTGTGATAATAACGCATTAAGCAAAGCGAATATAGAAAATAGATTTAAGGATTTTACATTTTTAATGAATTTTCAAAATAAGACATTTTGGGAGTGTTGCAAACTAGGTGAACTCTTATTTCTAGCTTCATATGCTTATCCTCAGAGTACATTGGAGCTAAAGAAAAAATACGGTCTTTTTTATAGTTATAGATATGTTTCTAATATTATTAAAAAGCTTTATAAATTGTACCTTCTCTTGATATGAAAATACGTTTTTTAAAAAAGAAATTAGGTAGATACTTCCCTTTTAGGCTTTATCAGATATATAAAAGGTTGAAAAATATATATGATACGCCTGCATTTGGCTACTGTTCAGCATCGACTCAAATTGGCTATCCTTTTCTTGCAACAAGGCCACAGAATGTTTTTTTATATGAATATACAAGGATTAATCCGGGAGCAAAAATTATTACATATACTGGAAAATTTGTGTTAAAGAAATATTCTGAAATAGCTTATGGGTGTACAATTATTACAGGAAACCACACACCTACCGTTGGAATCCCTCAATATGTGTTAGGGCATAGCCATATTAATGACAAAGAAAGAGATGTAATTGTAGAAGAGGATGTTTGGATTGGAGCAAATGTTACTTTATTATCAGGCAGTCATATAGGAAGAGGATGCGTAGTTGGTGCATGTTCTTTGGTGAATAAAGCAATTCCACCTTATGCTGTCATCGTAGGAATTCCCGCTCGCATAATAGCGTCAAAGTTTACGATTGATCAAATAATAAAGCATGAAGAGAAGTTGTATCCTGTAGAAGACCGCTTTACAAAAGAAGAATTAGAGATATTGTTTTCTTCCTATTATGCCGGGAAAAGAAGTATAGGTGTTGATTCTAAGAGCCTGTTTAAATTTTAAGTTTTAATACTTGAAGAGTGTTTCTTCTTTCCGCGAAAATGATTATTTTTAAG
>CALUOW010000023.1 GCA_944322365.1 uncultured Bacteroides sp. | reverse complement strand
TTCTATCGTGCTAAACTTTGTTACATAACTCGCTCTTTTTCAACGAACTAATAGATAAATAACGAAGTATTAACATAAACCATTGATTATTAAATTCATAATCATTCGTATAATTTGTGGTAATATCATTCTGATAGTGCTGGCTGGTCCACTCTTAAAATCAAGCACTTACGAGAAATCGCAAGTGCTTTTTTCTTTATGTCTGCGTAAACAAACGGTCAGTCCGAAAAGTCGGTTGCGTTCCTTCCTATAATCCCGTAAAAATTATATTTTTGTGCCATGAAACAATGCACGCTCTATGGCTGGTATCCGCTGCTGCTTCACGTGCCCGGCTTCGAGGGCATCCGCATCCACGCGGGCAACACGGCGGAAAACACGCGCGGCTGCATCCTCGTGGGGTATAGCCCCAAGGCGGGCTGGCTCATCGACTCGCGCCTGTGGCTCCAGCGGCTGAAAAAGCGCATTGTCGAGGCCAAAGGGCATGGCGAGGGGTGTGGAGCACGGTGAAGTAACTCCCAATCCCCCAGGCCCTCATTCGAAGCAAATGTAGTGCGACATCTTTTCGAGATCTGCCTTCGTAAAGTCATCGTGGAGGAAAAAAGGAACCATATTGCGCAAAGGGCCGCGCTTCTTGCGATACTCCACGATGGCTTTGGCTTGGTAGAAATTGAAATAAGGATGACGGCGAAGACGATCCACCCCCACCCGATTCAGGTTGATGCGGCGGATGGCCGTGGTGTCGATGCTGAACCAAGCGCGCAATTGCCCCACATCCAGATTGATTTCCCCCAACTGCTCGATGCGATAGAAGCCGCCGAGACGCTGGCGATAACCGGCAATGAGGCGCGCTATGCCACTGCCAATGCCGGGAATCTTCTGCAACTCGGCAGTATCCGCCCGGTTCAGGTCGACCACGACGCCGGCAGGATATTTGAACGGCCGGACTACACTGTCCGTATCCGCCCGTGGCAAAAACAACCGGGGCACGCCGCGCGCGGAATCTGCCGGTGCCAGGCGAATATAAGGCTGCAAGACAGCGTATTGCTCGTCCGTCAGGCCGTAAATCTTCCGGAAGTCCTCGGCGCGGCGGAAGCGGCCGCCCGCTGCCCGATAGCGCACGATGTTGCGGGCCATCCACCCCGGCAAACCCATGCGCCGGAAGTCGGCGCTATCCGCCGTGTTGGGGTCGAAAAAGAAGGGGCGAAGCACGGCGTCCGGACGTTTCTCGTAAGAACGGCGCTCCGCACGCCGTTGCTCCTCGTCGCGCAACGAACGCTCGAAGTCGGCATATTCCTGTTGCAAGGCAGTCAACATGGCACGCTCGCTCGCCGAAGGTTGCGAACGGCCATCGCGCCAATATCGGTAGGCGGGGCCGGCGCACACGACCAACAGAATAAGGAAGCACAGCAACCACACGCCGCGCCGTTCGCCGCGCGAGAAGTACAGAAAGTCTTTCAACACATTCCTCATGGCATAGTTTTTTTGTATCCAAATCCCGCCAAACGGGACCATTAAGAGGGCGGCAAGTTAGCAAGAAAATATCAAACCTGCAAGCGAAGGCGGACGGAATCTCCCCTCTTCCCCCGCAGATTTCCTGTAATAACTGAAATGTAATGCGTCTTTTTCCGCCCCAATTAACACTTGCCGCATGAACAATTCTTAGTTGGAGGTTGTTTTTTCAAAGAAAAGCAACATACCACTGTTCATATTACGCAGCCGGCAGGTGTAACCGAACGATTGTGAAATTATTCCGTTACTACCTGCCGGCATTATGAAATGTCTAAACAATTCAAAGCAAAGATTTATAAATGGCTTGCTGAATGCGCGTACGGATGTCCAGACGGGATAACTTGTTATTCCATGAATGGGGGAAAATCCGGTTGGAGAGAAAGACGTAAACCAAATGATTATCAGGGTCTACCCATGCGCAGGTCCCCGTAAATCCGGTATGGCCGTAGACAGATGCGGGAGCTTCCTCGCAACAGGGGCTGCGGCGGGGAAAGCGCTTGTCCGGCTTGTCAAATCCCAATCCCCGACGGCTGACGCGGGATACGGTGGAGGTAAACACACGGCATGTCTCCGGACTCAAATAGCGGTGCCCGTGCAGTTCGCCTCCGTTCAATAACATTTGATAAATCAAGGCTTGCTCACGGGCGTTAGAGAAAAGCCCGGCATTGCCCGACACTCCGCCTTGGAAAGCGGCCGACTCGTCGTGGACGAAACCTTGCAATGTGTCTTTGCGCAAAAAAAGATCTACAGATGAAGGGATAACGACACGGCGCGGGAGGTGCTCCAACGGACGGAAACAAGTATGCGCCAAGCCCATGGGGCGATAGAACTCTTGCTCTAGGAATTGATCCATCGGCATCTTGGCGCGCGCTTCCACCAATTGTTGCAACAAAATGAATCCCACGCAACTATAACGATAGCGGCGGCTCAGCAAAGGGGCATCGGCAATCTGCTGCAAATAGGTTTGCTTGAAACGCGGATTCAGCCACAAGCTGTCGGCCAACTGCCAAGTGCAAGAATCGGTCGGCACCGCCGAAACCAGTCCCGGCAAGAAGCGGAAACGGGGGTTGGCCCATGTGCGATGGCCTATCCGGACCGTATGGTTGGCATCGCGCCCCCCCCGAAACAGGCTTCCTTCATAGCTATCGGCATCGATAGCTTCATTGTAAAAAAGAATCGTAGAGGGCAACCCCGATTCGTGCAACAGCAATTGGCGGACGGTAATATCCCGTTTGTCCGTATCTTTCAGGAAGGGCAGGTAATCCGAAACGCGGTCGGTCAGGCTGAGCCGCCCCCGATCATAGAGTTTCATCACGGCCAGCAACGTCGCGCTTGTCTTGCTCAACGACGCGACATCGTACACGTCCGTGACCTTCACGCGGGTCGTGTCGCGCCCGGCATCCGTCCCTCCTCGATGGGTGCCGAAGGCTTTGTTGTAGATTTCATACCCATCCTTCAGCACCACAATCTGGCAACCCGGATAAGCTCCCTGCCGGATGCCTTCTTCGGCAATGTCGTCGATAGCCGAGAGGTTGGCGGCGTCCACTCCGTTTTCTTCCAACGAATAAACCGGATCGGCCGGAGCCACCATATCCACGCCGTCGCCTGCGGCAAACCACCGGCCAACCCCCGCAGACAAACGCCCGTCGGTGCCTGCCCTGCCCGCCAATACAGCTGCCGCCCGCACCTGCACTTCCTTGTCCGCGCTGTGCGCCAAAAGCAAGACATCCGGGGCAGGGCCGAAATCGCGCGGCACTTGTTGCCCGGAGACGAACATGGCATAGATTGACGACGACACCTTAGGCAAATGGCGCGTGAAGAAAGAGCGGTAGGCCGACAAGTCGCGATCCGCGAAGCAAACCAACAAACGCTTGTATTTGGCCAATTCGTTTTGCAAGATTTCCATCTGCGAGGCAGACATTCCTTTCGTCAAGCGGAAAACCGCCGGGCGCACGGTGCGCGACAATTCTTCCATAAAAGGAGACAAAACGGCCGGATTGCCCACCTGCAAGACAGCCACCCGCCCCGAAACAAGTCCTAAAGGCAATGCGTCGCCCGCCTCGCCTGCCACGGTTATGGCGGCACACTTCAGCCGGCTTGCCAAATCGCGGGCATAAGGCGTATTCAAGCGCTGCTCCCAACCGGACAAGCGCATGTGCGGCTTGCGCGTCAACCCCAAGGCATATTTGTAAGTCAATATTTTTCGGCATTTCCTGTTGACCTCCGCTTCGGGCCATTCGCCGCTCCGCACCGCTTCCAGCACAGCGTCCAGTTCCTTCGACACGCTGCGTGGAGCCAACACCAAGTCATTGCCCGCCTGCAAGGCCTTCAAACAAACATTGCCGTGATTCGCCACCCCCTGCATGGCCAACGCATCGGTAAAAACAAGGCCTTCGAAACCCAATTCGCGCGTCAGCAAATCCGTCACCACCCGGCGGGAAAGCGAAGATGGCAACCCCTTTTGCGGTTCGACGGAAGGCACCTCCAAATGCCCCACCATCACGCCCCCAAGCCCTGAGCGGACCACCTGACGGAAAGGATACAATTCGACACTATCCAAACGCTCTTTCGTGAAAGGCAGCAAGGGCAAAGCTTTGTGCGAATCCACATCCGTATCGCCATGACCTGGAAAATGTTTTGACACAGAAAGCACTCTGCCCGCCTCCAGTCCCCGGGCATACGCCACCACTTTGCGCGCCACATTCGCCGGATTTTCTCCGAACGAGCGGGTATTAATCACCGGGTTTTCCGGGTTGACGTTCACATCCGCCACCGGGGCAAAGTTAACATGCACGCCTATTTCGCGGCATTGGCGCGCGACCTCGCGTCCATATTCATAAATCAAGCCATCATCGCGGATACACCCCAGCACCATGTTGCGAGGGAAAGAAGTAGTGCCCTTCAACCGCATGGCCAGGCCCCACTCCCCGTCAAAAGTAATCAACAAAGGAACGGAAGCCATCTGTTGAGCCACGTTGGTCAACTGGACTTGATCGGGCACTGCCCCACCCGAGAAGAGCAAAGCACCGACCTTGTATTCCTGCACCACCCGGCGCAGCAAATCCCTGTTCGGCTTATTCGTCTGGGGAGCAATGGTATAGACAAACAATTGCCCGACGCGCTCTTTCAAGCTCATCCGGTCCATCACAGAATCCACCCACAGGCGGCATGCTTCGTTCTGCCTCAAGGATTGCACCAACAAAGGCTCTTCCATGGGCAAAGGCAAAGAATCGATAGGCAAAAAGCGGCATTGCGCCAACATCCCCCCCCAAACACTACATACTGCGAACACAAGCCCGCAAAGACATCGTCTAACCATCTGCGACATTACATTTCCTCCTCGACTTTCAAACTATCAAATATCAATTCCTGAATATCTTCCATTATATCCATGTCTCCCAATTTTGTATTCCAAACATCCGGACAAAGGCGGTTGCTAAGGAATACATACACCGTCCGGCTGCCCGGATCTACCCAGACGCTTGTGCCGGTGAAAGCAGTATGCCCGTAAACAGCTTCCGGCGCCGAAGGAGCGCAAGGACTATGCTTCACGCTCTCCACATCCGGCTTGTCAAATCCCAAACCGCGACGGCTGATCCGGGATTTTTCCGTCGTGAACAAACGGCAAGTCTCTTCGCTCAGGTAACGCTTTCCTTTCCACACGCCTCCGTCCAACAGCATTTGATAAAGAGACGCCAAGTCGGAAGCCGTAGCGAACAATCCGGCATGACCAGCCACGCCGCCCATGCAAGCTGACGCCTCGTCGTGCACATAGCCGCAAAGGTCCTGCCGCCGCAAGAAGTCATTGGAGGCCGTGGGCATGATTTCGGATGGCGGAAACTTCTCCAACGGACAAAACAAAATGCGCTCCAACCCCATCGGGGCATAGAAATTCTGCGACACGTAAGCGTCCAAGGGCATCCGGGCTACATGCTCCACCACCTGTTGCAAAAGGATAAAACCTAAGTCGCTGTCTATATAACGCCTTCCCTCCAACTGGCAGCGAAGGATGCTTTGTAGGATGGTATTCACAAAATTCTTGTTCATCCACATCCCCTCGGCCACGTGCAAGGTGTGCGTGGAAGTTTCTTTTTCGGCCATCAGTCCCCGCTTAAACCGGAAGTCCGAGCAATAATAACTATGCTCGCTCACCCTTGTCTGGTGCCACTGGTCTTTCCAACTTTGCGCATAGGGTCCATGCACCGAATGGGGGTCGATAGCTTCCAAATAGAAACGCATGTAAGGCGGCAATCCCGATTCGTGCATCAAGAGCTGGCGGAGGGTGATATTCCGTTTATCCGTCTTGCGAAGATAAGGCAAGAAAGCCGACGCCTTGTCATCCAACTTCAAGCGGCCTTCGTCATACAACTTCATGATGGCCAGCAAAGTCGCGCTTGTCTTGGTCAAAGCAGACAAATCGAAGAGATCCGTTGCCCGCACAGACGTGGTGTCTTTATCCGAATGCCGGCCAAAACCTTTCTCATAAACAGGCATCCCATCCTTCCATATCAAGACGCGGCAACCCGGATAGGCGCCCGCCTCCACCCCTTTGCGGGCAAGCGCGTCAATGCCATGCAAGACATAAGACTTCATCCCATAATCATCCGGCATGGCATCCGCCGGCTGCATGCCCGCAACGATGTCGCATCCCGCCCCTTCCGGAAACAAGCGGCCCACGCCCATCGAAAGCCGTCCATGCGCCTCTGTTTCTGCAAAAAGAAGCCGGGCTACATGGCACTGCAAATCATCTCCGGCCGAATGGGCCAACACCACCGCATTCGCCTTTTCCAGCGCAGGAATCAATAATGGAAGCAAGCGATAGGGAGTAAAAAAGACATAAGCCAACGGAGCACGCAAGTTCAATCCCGCCAAGAAAGCCACATCTGCATCGCCCACATAATTCACCCCGGCAATGCAGACTAATACCCGGTCATAAGCATCCAGCTTCTTTCGCAACGCATCCTGCTCTTCCTCCGGGGCATTCCATGGCAAACGATAGCAATCCACGCCTTTCCGCTCCTGCATGGACGACACAAAAGCCGAATCCGACATTGCCTCCCCCATGCTCAACAAAGCGATGCGCCTGCCTTCTCCCGCCCTAGGCAAAGGGAGCATCCCGAAATGATTGCCCAACACCGTAACCGCTTCTTTGTGCAAAACAGCGGCCAGCCGGCGGGCATCCTCCGTGTCCATCTGTTTTCGCGCCTCCGCTATTTTCAAGCGCCCCGGCTTCGCCCGCAATCCCAACAGATACTTGGCAGCCAACACCCTGCGACAACGGGCTTCGACTTCCGCTTCGGTCAGGTCTCCAAGCTCAAGCGCCCGCATCAATCCGGCCGATGTTTTTTCCGGATCATCCGTTATCAACAAGAAATCAGGATCGTCCGCCAACGCCTTCATAAGAATGCCCTCGCTTTCCAATCCACGGACATAAGCCGACACCTTCTTGTCCACCCGGCCGGGATGCTCGCCAAACGGATGGACATTGGCACCCGGATTCCAAGGATTGGCATTCTCATCGGCTGCCGGAGCCAGATGGAGCTGCACGCCCAAGATGCGCAACGCGCGCCCCACCTCGCGGCCATAAGCCTCTATCCATTCATCATCAAGGACGCAACCCAATGCTGCATCCTTGGGGAAAACGGGTATGCCTTTCCAATGCGCGGGCAATCCCCATCCGCCATCCAAAGCTATCAGCAAAGGCACTTGGGACGTTTTCTGCGCCAGGTTAGTCAAAGCTATCTGAGTTTCCAGTTCCTCTCCCGCAAACAACAAACCGCCTATTTTGCTTTTCCGTACTTGCTCGCGAAGCCATTTCTTGGCCTCCTTGTCCACTTGTTTCGGCGAAGCGACCATGAGCGATTGCCCTACCTTCTCCCGCAGGTTCATCCCGGCCATGACCGAGTCTACCCATTGCCTGCAACCCGGTTCATTCATTCCTGCCAACAAAGAATGTTCCTCTTCTTGCGCTCCCAATCGCACTGTCCCCAACATCAAGCACACGGGCAGGAGCACGAACCATGCCAGTTTTTTCATCCTTGCATTTCTTTTTCTTCTGGTTATCATTTCTTTTCCAATATCATTTTCAGTTCGCCCACGTACACGCCATTTTTGCCCGTGTGCATCACTGCCACTTCCCGTCCGTCTGCATCCACCAGCGTCCTCGGATGCTCCATGAAAGTGTGCGTATGCCCGCCCAGCACCAAATCAATGCCAGCGGTGCCCGACACGACGACTGCGTCGCCCATCAGGTGGGAGCCTTCGGGGCGGATGCCCAAATGAGAGAGGCAGATTACCACATCGCAACGCTCCCGCCCGCGCAAGATGCTTACGACTTCACGAGCCGCCTCCACCGGGTCGCGATAGACGATGCCTTCGCACTTGGATTGCTGCACCAACCCCTCCAACTGAGGAGAGAGGCCAAAGACGCCAATGCGCACCCCTTGGCGCTCCAACACGACGTAGGGCTTCACCAACCCGTCGAGCACCGTGCCCGCCACGTCATAATTGGCGCACACCACGGGAAAGTCCGCCAAGCGGAAGAGACGGGCCATATTCTCCAATCCGTAATCAAACTCATGGTTGCCTATCGTCATGGCATCATATCCCATCAGGTTCATCATCTTCACCTCCACTTCGCCTTTATACATATTATAATAAGGCGTGCCTTGCGAGATGTCGCCGCAATCAAAAAGCAAAACGTCCGGATGCGCCTCGCGGAATTGCGCGACAAACGCCGCCCTGCGCGCCATGCCTCCTTTGCCGGCGTTTTCATCAGCTGCTTGCGGGTGGATGGGTTCGATGCGGCTGTGCATGTCGCTTGTCTGCAATATATCCAGTTCCTTTGTCTGCTGGGCGGACAGCGACAAGCATCCCGCCACCAGGCATCCCAGCAATAAACCTATTTTTTTCATTGAATATCTATCTTTTGTCAAGTCCATACTTTCTCCAAACAAAGTCATTGTCAATCCTTCAGCGTGACGCGCCCTTCGATGCGCGCAGCCACCGCCTGGCCGGATTTCTCCAACCGCTCCACATACGCGATGAAAAGCGAACGGAGCGTGGCGCCCGGCGGGCATATCCTGCTCTCGGCCAGTGGCAAAGCGCGCATCCCATCGTTGCCTTCGGCCAGATAATCAATCGTGGCCACTGTGTACGTGCGGTTTTCGTCCAGCGGTTTGCCGCCTATCGTGGCGTCCAGCAAGCGGCCATCCCGCGAAATTTGCAGCCGTACGCCGCTCACGCCTTCGCCCATGTTTCCGGCGATATTCTCGAAGAGTTGGCGCAGGACGTCGCCTTTCAACGTCAACACGCAGAGCGAGTTCTCGAAAGGCAGCAACTCATACGCCGTGGCCATGGTGATGGGGCCTTGCGTCAAGGAATTGCGTATGCCGCCAATATTCACCAGCCCCATGTCTGCCGGCTTGCCCAAGACATCCGTAGCCGCCTGGCGCAGCACGTCCGCCACCAAGTTGGAGAGCGGGCTTTCGGGGCGATACCTGTCCATCGACATGGCCGACGTGCCCAACACCTGTTGCATCATGCTATCCACCCCCGCCTTGTAGGGCGCCAACAAAGCTAAAGCCTCTGCCGACGGATGCACGTCCCAGGTGCTGTCCATCGCCACCCTGCTTCCTTCCACTCTTGCCACTTCATACCCCGAACGGCACGAAGCCATCCCTAAGGCCACTGCCAAAGCCAAGCCCGCCAGCCACCTCGGATTATACGCAATCTTATTCATAAATTCTTTCGTTCTTTACAATTGTACGGGCAAAGATAACCCTTCTTGCTCATAATCCCAACGGGAGACTTGCTTTTTATTCAATAAAATTGCGGTTCCTCTTGCACAAGCAGGAAAAAAACCGTTACTTTGCACCGATAAAAACCATCCACCTTATGCAACCGAATCGAAATAAACATCACTGCCGCCTGTGCCCGGATGGGTTCCATCCCGGGGGTAGCGGTTTCTTTTCGGCCAATAAGGATTATTCTCGTCCAACGACCCATGCGTTATCCCTGTCGGGGGCTGACGCATTTTTTTTGCGTAGAAGTAAACCAAAGATTCATTTTAAAACCATATATACAAGAGAGTTATGGAACAGAAACTACGGAAAGTGCTCGTGCTGGGCTCGGGCGCATTGAAAATCGGCCAAGCCGGAGAATTCGACTACTCCGGATCGCAGGCGCTCAAAGCCCTGCGCGAAGAAGGAATCTCGTCGGTGCTGGTCAATCCCAACATCGCAACCATCCAGACATCCGAAGGCATCGCGGACCAAGTGTATTTCCTACCCGTCACGCCCTACTTTGTCGAACGCATCATCGAGCGCGAACGCCCCGACGGCATCCTGCTGGCCTTCGGCGGACAAACGGCTTTGAACTGCGGCACGGAACTCTATCAGAAAGGCATCCTTCAGCAATATGGCGTCCGCGTGCTAGGCACATCGGTCGAGGCCATCATGAATACCGAGGACCGCGACCTCTTCGTGCGCAAGCTGGACGAAATCCCGATGAAAACACCCAAGAGCCATGCCGTAGAGTCGATGAGCGACGCACTGAAAGCCGCGCAAGAGATTGGCTACCCCGTCATGGTGCGCAGCGCCTACGCACTGGGCGGACAAGGCAGCGGCATCTGCCCCGACGAAGAATCGTTCCTTAAACTGGCCGAGAGCGCTTTCACCTTCAGCAAGCAAATCTTGGTGGAAGAGAGCCTGAAGGGATGGAAAGAGATAGAGTTTGAAGTCATCCGCGATGCCAACGATCACTGCTTCACCGTAGCTTCGATGGAAAACTTCGACCCCTTGGGCATACACACGGGCGAGAGCATCGTGGTGGCTCCCACCTGCTCGCTGACGCAAGAGCAAGTCGAGACGCTTCAAGCACTTAGCCGCAAGTGTGTCCGCCATCTAGGCATTGTAGGCGAGTGCAACATCCAATACGCCTTCAACGCCGATACCAACGACTACCGCGTCATCGAGGTCAACGCGCGCCTCAGCCGCTCGTCCGCATTGGCCTCCAAAGCAACGGGCTATCCGCTGGCCTTCGTAGCCGCCAAGATTGCCCTGGGCTATACGCTTGACCAGATTGGCGAGATGGGCACCCCAAACTCCGCCTACGTCGCCCCGTCGCTGGATTACCTCATCTGCAAGATTCCCCGTTGGGACCTGACAAAGTTTGTCGGCGTCAGCCGCGAAATCGGCTCCTCGATGAAGTCCGTAGGCGAAATCATGTCTATCGGCCGCTCCTTCGAAGAGATTATCCAGAAGGGCCTGCGCATGATTGGCCAAGGCATGCACGGATTCGTGGGCAACGAAGGACTGACCTTCGACGACATCGACCACGAACTATCCCACCCCACCGACCTGCGCATCTTTGCCATCGCACAGGCGCTGGAAGCAGGCTACACCATCGAGCGCATCGTCGAACTGACCAAGATAGATGCCTGGTTCATCTCCCGCCTGAAGAACATCGTCGACTACAAGCATAAACTCTCCACCTACAACCAAGTGGAAGACATCCCCGCCGACGTGCTGCGCGAAGCCAAGCGATTGGGCTTCTCTGACTTCCAGATAGCCCGCTTCGTCCTCCACCCCACGGGCAACATGGAGAAAGAGAACCTCCAAGTCCGCGCCCGCCGCAAGGAGCTGGGCATCGTCCCCGCCGTGCGCCGCATCAACACCGTCGCCAGCGAGCATCCCGAACTGACCAACTATCTCTACATGACCTACGACGGGCAGGGCTACGATGTCAACTATTACAAACACGAGAAGTCAGTGGTAGTCCTCGGCTCGGGCGCCTACCGCATCGGCTCTTCCGTGGAGTTCGACTGGTGCTCGGTCAACGCCATCCAGACGGCACGCAAACTGGGCTACAAGTCCATCATGATCAACTATAACCCGGAGACCGTTTCCACCGACTACGACATGTGCGACCGCCTCTACTTCGACGAACTGTCCTTCGAGCGCGTCCTCGACGTCATCGACTTGGAGCAGCCGCGCGGCGTCATCGTCTCCGTGGGCGGGCAGATACCCAACAACTTGGCCATGAAGCTCTACCGCCAATCCGTACCCGTGCTGGGCACGTCGCCCGTCAGCATCGACCGCGCCGAGAACCGCAACAAGTTCAGCCACATGCTAGACATGCTGGGCATCGACCAACCCGCTTGGCAAGAATTGACTAGCCTGGACGATGTCAAGGCATTCATCCAGAAGGTGGGCTACCCCGTGCTTGTCCGCCCCAGCTACGTCCTGTCCGGCGCCGCCATGAACGTCTGCTACAACGAAGAAGAGTTGGAGCAATTCCTCCGCGAAGCCGCCCAAGTCAGCAAGGAATATCCTGTGGTCGTATCCCAATTCCTACAGAACACGAAAGAGATAGAATTCGATGCCGTGGCGCAAAACGGCGAGATTGTAGAGTATGCCATCTCCGAGCACATCGAGTTTGCCGGCGTGCACTCTGGTGATGCCACGCTGGTCTTCCCCGCGCAGAAGATCTACTTCGCCACTGCCCGCCGCATCAAGCAAATCAGCCGCCGCATCGCCAAAGAGTTGAACATCTCCGGACCGTTCAACATCCAGTATCTGGCGCGCAACAACGAAGTCAAGGTCATCGAGTGCAACTTGCGCGCCTCGCGTTCCTTCCCCTTCGTCAGCAAAGTGCTGAAGCGCAACTTCATCGAGACGGCCACCCGCATCATGCTCGATGCCCCTTATTCCAAGCCCGACAAGTCAGCTTACGACATCGACTGGATAGGCGTCAAGGCCAGCCAATTCTCCTTCTCGCGCCTGCACAAGGCTGACCCCGTACTAGGCGTTGACATGTCGTCGACAGGCGAAGTGGGCTGCTTGGGCGACAGTTTCGACGAAGCGCTGCTGAACGCCATGATCGCCGTCGGCTTCAAGATTCCTTCGGCACAGAAGGGTGTGATGTTCTCCAGCGGCGCCATGAAGAGCAAAGTCGACCTGCTGGATGCCAGCCGCATGCTGCACGCCAAGGGCTACAAAATCTACGCCACTGCCGGTACCTCCGCTTTCCTCAACGCCCACGGCGTGGAAACAACGCCCGTCTACTGGCCCGACGAGAAGCCCGATGCCGAAAACAACGTGATGAAGATGATTGCCGCACACGCCTTCGACCTCATCGTCAACATCCCCAAGAACCACACCAAGCGGGAGTTGACCAACGGCTACAAGATTCGCCGCGCAGCCATCGACCACAATATTCCCCTGATCACCAACGCTCGCTTGGCCGGCGCCTTCATTGAAGCCTTCTGCGCCCTCCAACCGGAAAACATCGCCATCAAGAGCTGGCAGGAGTATAAGTAAAAGCGACATAGGAGCGCATAGATAACGCAGATCCGGCAGATAGCCCACAGATTTCATTCTCTTGCAATCTGTAGCTATCTGCCGGATTTGTGTCGTTTATATGCTACTCAAGCCATGTGTCCGCTTCGGCTTTATCCGTACTGTAACGGGCCTAAAGGCGGATCTTGTAGATTTGCGCCATCGTCCGTTGGTACTGGTTCTCAAGCTGTAACAAGTTGGCGCGGCTCTGATAGACGATGGAGACCTCGACGAAATACTCTATCATGCTCAGTTCGCCCCCATCCAAGGCACGACGAAGCAACTGGAGGTCGCGTTGGCGGGCGAAAGTCTCGCGATACTCACGGATAGACTGCTGCAACTGGACAGCTTCGTCATAGAGTTGCCACAAGGCGGCAGAGGCGCGCAGGGCGGCTTCGTCATGCTGACGCTCAATGCTGAGGGCACGGTTCTTGGCGGCGCGCACTTTGTGGCGGTTCTCGAAGAGGGGAAACGAGAAGCCCACGACTACGCCGTTCAACGGATGACGGGTTTCGGTGTTGCGGCGATAGCCCGCTTCTAGCCGGGGCAACCAGCCTTGGCGTTCGGCCGAGATTTGACGGCGCGCTGCGTCGCGTTCGTCTTCGAGAGCTTGCAGGGCCGGGTCGGAAGCCAAGAGCGCATCGGCCAGCGGGGCGAAATCGGCAGGCAGAGGCACCTCCGCATAGGCAGTCAGTCCCAAGGCTTGGGGACCGGGCAAAACGGGCGCGGGCAACGGACGGCCGGGCGCCAGGGGCATGTCGCCGTTCAACGACTGAAGTTCGCGCAATTTAGCTTGCAAGGCCAAGGCGTTGGTGCGGCGTTCGGTGCGGACATTCAACAACTCCAGGTTCGTCTTGTTGGTCTCCAGCGCGTTGGCGTCGCCCGTGGCCAGACGTTCGGCATACATGCGTGCCAATTCTTCGGCGTTCTTCAACCGTTCGTCCAGCAGTTGCTGTTGCCGATAGAGGTGGATGATGTCCAAGCACACCAATTGGGCTTGTAGCAGCACGTCTTGGCGCAGGGCGGCGGCTTGCGCGTCGAGGGCCGATGCCTTCAGCCGGTTGACCTTGGCCCGCGTGGCATAGAGGGTGGGGAAATCGAAGCCTTGCGAGATGACCAGCTCGCCCACGGTGATGCCCTTGTCGTCCGAATCCCACAGATGCGAGTAGGACAACGAAGGGTTCTCCAGGTTGTTGCCGGCACGATTCTCCAGCTTCTGTGCCTCGGCCAGTCCGGCGTTGGCTTGCAGTTGCTTGTTATTGGTCTCAATCTGTTGCAGGATGAGGCCGATGCCATTGTCCTGCGCGGCCGTCCCCAGCGTCAAGGCGAAGGAAGCGGCCAGTATCCATATTCGTTTCATTGCTTTTGTTTGTGAATCTTTAAGTAGACAATCGGTATGATAAACCCGTTGAGGAAGGTCGATGTCAGCAATCCGCCCAGTATGACTTTGGCCATGGGGCTTTGTATCTCATTGCCAGGCAGATCGCTGCCCAAGGCTAGGGGAATGAGCGCCAGGGCCGAGCAAAGGGCGGTCATGAGGATGGGATTGAGGCGATCCAGCGAACCCCGGATGACGCTTTCGTAGAGCCCGTAGCCTTCTTCGCGTTGCAGGTGGTTATAGTGCGAGATGAGCAGCATGCCGTTGCGCGTGGCGATGCCGAACAGCGAGATGAAGCCGATGACCGCCGGGATGCTGACTTCGCCCGTAGTGAGCAGCAAGGCGAACACGCCGCCGATGAGGGCCAGAGGCAGGTTGATGAGTATGACGAGGCTCTCCTTCGTGCTACGGAACTGGTGGTAAAGCAGCAGGAAGATAACCACCAACGCCACCATCGACGTCAGCGTCAACGTACGGCTGGCGGCTTGCTCGCTTTCAAACTGTCCGCCATACTCCACGTGGTAGCCTTCGGGCAGGCGGATGCCTTGGTCTATGCGTGCCTGGATGTCGTTCACCACCGAGCGCAGGTCGCGTCCGTCGACATTGGCGCTGATGACAATCTTGCGCTTCACGTTCTCGCGACTGATGGTGTTGGGTCCGGCTGCCGAGCGCACGTCGGCCACGTAGCTCAGGGGGATTTTCCGCCCGTCTCCGGTGTCTATCATCAGGTCGCGCACCTCGTCCATACGGTCATGCAGGTCGTGGCGGACGCGGACAACGAGGTCGAAGCTCTTGCCCTGCTCGTAGACCTGCGACACGGCCTCGCCGGCCAGGCAAGCTGTGACGAACTCCGAGAACTGCGGCATCGTGATGCCATAGCGGGCCAACATCTCGCGGCGGGGCTGGATGACCAGCTGCGGGCGTTCGATCTGCTGCTCGACGTTGAGGTCGGCGATGCCGGGTATATCCTCTATCTCACGACGGATATCGTGCGCCAGTTGGAACATCCGGTTCAAGTCGTCGCCAAAGAGTTTGATGGCGATGTTGGTCTGCGTGCCGCTCAACATGGCATCGATGCGGTGGCTGATGGGCTGGCCTATCTCGATGTTGGCGCCGGAGATGGTGGACAACTTCTGACGCACTTCGGCGGTCAGTTCGGCCCGGCTGCGGTCTTTCAGCTCAAAGGGCGCCTCGATTTCGCTAACGTTCACGCCCAAAGCATGTTCGTCCAACTCGGCACGCCCCGTTTTGCGCGCCACAGTCTGTATCTCCGGGATAGTCAGCAGCAACTCTTCGGCACGACGGCCGATAGCATCGCTTTCCTCCAGCGAAATGCCGGGCAGAGAGGAAACGTTGATGGTGAACGACCCTTCGTTGAACGGGGGCAGGAACGAGCGTCCCAAAGTGAAAAACAGCCCCAAAGCAATAAGAAATATCGCAACAGTTCCGATTAATATCGGACGGCCGTGGTTCAAGGAGAAAAGCAACATCCGTTCGTAATGCACCTTCAACCAATGGGCCAGCGGCGAGTCGGCATTCGTCTTCATAGCAGCCTTCAATCGGCCTTGTGGGCCTTCTGGACGGGGTTCGGAGGAAGGTGAGATCATGACCTTGGTCTCGGCGGCATCGCGACCTTGGTCATGGCAGCATCGTGACCTTGGTCTCGGCGGCATCGTGACCTTGGTCTCGGCGGCATCGTGACCTTGGTCACAGCGAGCTTGAGAGCATGCTCTCGATTCGCCTTCCGCCGAACCGGATACGCGGACTTCCTCAGCATGGTTATAAATGATGACACCACCGTGTTCTCCCTTCTTCCTGAGCATCAGCGAGCAGAGCACGGGCGTGACGGTCAGGGCCACCACCGTGGATGCCGCCAGGGCGGTGATGAAGGCGATGCCCAAGGGGACCAACATGCGGCCTTCCATCCCGCTGAGGAAGAAAAGGGGGATGAAAGTAACGATGATGATGAGCGTGGAATTGAGGATGGGCATGCGGACCTCGCGCGACGCATCGAACACCACTTGCAGCACGCCGTGCCTCTCTTCAGGGAGCAAGAGACGGTTCTCGTGCAGGCGGCGGAAGACGTTCTCCACATCGACAATAGCGTCGTCCACCAGCGACCCAATGGCAATGGCCATACCGCCCAGGCTCATGGTATTGATGCTGAGGCCCATGTAGTGCAGCGCCAGGAGCGAGGCCAGGAGCGAAAGCGGCAGGGTGACAAGCGAGATGATCGTGGTGCGCACGTTGGCCAAGAAGAGGAAGAGGACGATGATAACGAAGATGCTGCCCTCGACCAGCGACTTGCGGACGTTGCCGATGGCGCTCTCGATGAAGCGGCTTTGGCGGAAGATGTCGGTCGATACGTGCACGTCGGGCGGCAGGTTCTTCTCCAGGTCTTTGAGCGAGGCTTCCAACTTGTCGGTCAGCTCCAGCGTGCTGGTGTCCGGCTGCTTGGTGACGGTCAGCAGGACGGCGGGGCGGCCTTTCTCGGACGCGGTGCCCAGTTTGGGCTGCTTGGCGCCAACGCGCACGTCGGAAATGTCTTCCAAGTAGACGGGCGACTGTCCGCTGCGGACAACGGCGCGTCCCATCTCGCGGGCATCGGTGGTGGACAGCAATCCACGGACAATGTATTCGTTGCCATACTCATAGAGCACGCCGCCGTTGGCATTGATGTTCATGCCCCGCGTGGCGGCCAGCACCTCAGCCAAAGTAACTCCGTAGTGCTTCATGCGGGCAGGATCCAACTGAATCTGGTATTCCTTGACGTCGCCGCCCAACACGGCTACTTGCGCCACGCCTCCGGTGGAAAGCAGGCGCGGGCGGATAGTCCAGTCTGCCAAGGTGCGGAGGTCTATCATCGGGGTCGAGTCTGCCGTAAGTCCGACGATAAGCATCTCGCCCAATATGCTGGATTGAGGGCCCAGCGTAGGCCGACCGACATTGGGCGGCAGCGATTCGTTCACGATGGACAGCTTTTCGCTGACTATCTGGCGGGCTAGGTAGACATCCATGTCCCAGTCGAACTCTACCCACACGACGGAGAACCCGTTGGTGCTAGACGAGCGCACGCGCCGCACGCCCGTCGCCCCGTTGACGGCGGTCTCGATGGGGAAGGTGACAAGCTGTTCCACCTCTTCAGTAGCCATGCCGTTGGCCTCGGTCATAATGACCACGGTGGGCGCGGTAAGGTCGGGGAAGACGTCCACCTCGGTGTGCAAAGCAGTGTACGTCCCGCCTACCAGCAACAGCACCGATGCCACGAGCACCAAGATGCGGTTGCGCAATGCAAAGTGTATGATTCGGTTCAGCATAATAATAGGTACTAAGGATTAATGTTCGTGCGTATGTGCCGGTATGGCATTCGAGGCCGAAGCCAGTTTCACTTGGTAGGCGCCACGGGTGACGATGCGGTCGCCGGCCTGCACGCCTTCGAGGATGGCGACACGTTCGCCGTCATTGGCTCCTAGGCTGACCAGTTGCTTCTCGTAACACTCCTCGTCCAATTGCTTGTAGACAAAGAAGCTGCCTTGTTCCTCGGTCAGCGCCGACACAGGCAAGGTGATAACTCCCTCGACCGGGCGCGTCAGCAGGTATATCTCGACGAAAGAACCGGGCACCACCCCTCCTTTGTTGTCGAACTCGAAGGTGACAGGAATGTAATAGCTGCCATCGCCCGACGCTTTGCCGTAGGACAACAGGCGGCCATTCAGTTCTTGGAGATCATAAGTAGTGTCATCGTAAGGCGTCTGGAAGTGGGCCGATGTGATGTGCGCCAGCTCCTTGTAGTATTTCTCGCTGACGTCTGCCCGCAGGAAGAGGCGACGGTTTTGCGTGATACTGACCAAGGGCTGCCCCACGCTGACATAGTCTCCTTCCTTCACCAATAGGCTCTTGACGTAGCCGGCGGCGGGCGCCACTACGGTCTGTCCGGCCGGAGTGTGGTTCTTGGCCACGGCTTCGTAGCTGATGCGGGCGTTCTCATAGGCTTGCCGCGCCTGGGCAAAGTCCTTCTCCGAGACAATCTTGTCGGCCACCAAGGCTTCCATGCGTTCGTATTCGCGTTGTGCCACCTCGTAGGCTACGCGGGCTTTCTGCACGGGGTCTCCCTCGGCCAAATGACCAGACGACAACACCAGCAGCGGCGTGCCCTGCCCTACGGCCATGCCTTCGATCACTTTGTGGCTGAACGATACCACGCCGGCCACGGGGGCCACGGCCACCCGCTCGTCGCCTTGGGCAGCCAATACCTGCCCGCTGGTCTTGATGACTTGGTGGAAGACGGCTTTTTGCGCTTCGCCTACCTCGATGCCTGCCGCTTTGGCCTTGTCCGGCGTAAGAACGATTTCGTTGCTACTTCCATGACCTTTTGCCTCGGCTTCATGGTCGTGCTGCTCTGTGGCGTGGTCATGTCCCTCGCCTGCGTGGTTGTGGCAAGCGTCAAGCAGGCATAGGCTCAGCGTGCCGATGATGATAAATGCTTTCATATTTATATACGTTATAAGTTTCGGTTTATGGGGATAGGACACAGCGGCATTGTGTAGCCGTGTGCACGGTTATTGTCTTTCCGTCTGCAAAGTTACGGTCTTTCACCTGCAACCTGGTTGCAGCTAACGGACGGATGTGAAGAGTGCCTTCAGGCGAGGGAGAATGGAGGGGCACGAAGCCCTGTAGCACGTGTGGCGGACGTGCCGTGCAGAGATTCTATGTAGATGGGGGCCTGCCTGTGAAAACCGGTGTTGGCAGGCAGAAGGGATAAGATTAGTCGGGGCGGGAGGAAGAAGAGGATGCCTGCCGGGGCCGGATGTTGCCACCCGTGGTCAGTGGACGGTGCTTGTTGAAAGTAATGGGTGGTGATGCACCCCGTGTCGCAACAGCAGTGGTCTTCCGTTTCGTCCGCCTGTCCGCCACAGCATCCGTGGGCGATGTCGTTCTTCATGCACAGCAAGCCATCGGCGTGATGATGATGGGGGATGACTGGCACCGCCAGCATCAACATGCTGACCACAAGCAAAAGGTAGGCGACAAGGCGGGGCGGCTTCATGGAGGACGTAGGGATTAAGATTCGGCAGAGTCTGTCTTTCTTTTCTTTATATTCTCTTGAATAAACTGGATTTTCCGGTTAGCTTCGTCCGTCTCCTCTTGGATACGGGTAAGGGCGGACAACACTTCGGACAGTTGGCGAACATCGGCGGCGGCGTGACGGTCGGCACGGCTCAGGGTGGTGGTATAAGAGCGGTCGCCCACGAACTCCACGCGCAGATTCTTGTCTTTGTTCAGACAGATGAAGTCAATGAGTCCGCCGTCTTCACCCCGCTTGTAATCGGCTTTTTCTATCTGCTCGCCCAAGTCGGTGGTTTCGTAGCTGTCCATCGACGGAGGCGTTTGCGCGAAGGTACCATCAGGAGCCGTGACTTTTACAGCCGTGTGGTGGATGTTGCCTTTCCCGCAATAGATGGAAGTCAGGCTCATTTGCCCCCTCTCGTCCGTCTGGAAGCGGAGGTACGATCGGTGCAAATTCTTTTCAATCACTTGCGAGGGAGCCAAGTAATGACCAATCAGCTGGTAGGCGGTGTCCTTCTCCAGCACGAAACGGTTTTTCATCTCCTCCAACTCCTGTTGCTTCGTTTGCCTCAGGCTATCTAAGTAGGCCAACGTCTGCTTTTGCTCGGCCATCTCGATGTCCTGCATCAAGTAAATGCCTGCCCGGCGCGTGTCGAATGCTTTGGGGTATAAGATTTTGATGCTGTCTATCTGGTTCTTAGCTTCGTTGTATAGTCCTGCTTCAAAAGCCGTGCGGGCGGCTTGAAGTTTCTCTTGCGCCTTCTTTTCCACATCTCCGCATGAGGTCAGCAGGCCGCAGAGGCATATTAAAAAAAAGATGATAGGTTGCTTCATAATTGTTGTTCTTCCATTACCGGGGACAAAAATAAGAATAATATCCGTATCTTTGCAGCCATTTAGTGAAGAAAATGCAAAACGATTATGGTGGAACTTACGACAGAGGAACTGAAACAATATTTCAAAGCCGATATTTTCAAACAAATCTCGGCCACGGCCGATGCTTTGGGACTGGAGTGCTATGCAGTGGGAGGCTATGTGCGCGACATATTCTTGCAACGCCCGTCACAAGACATTGACGTGGTGGTGGTAGGCAGCGGCATTGCCATGGCCGAGGCGTTGGGCAAACGCTTGGGCCGGGGCGCCCATGTGTCTGTCTTCAAGAACTTCGGCACCGCCCAGGTCAAATACCACGGCATGGAAGTGGAGTTCGTGGGGGCGCGCAAGGAATCTTATACCCACGATTCGCGCAAGCCCGTGGTGGAAAACGGCACGCTGGAGGATGACCAAAACCGCCGCGACTTCACCATCAATGCGTTGGCCATCTGCCTCAATGCCGCCCGTTATGGCGAGCTAGTGGACCCATTCGACGGCATAGGCGACTTGAAAGAACGTACCATCCGCACGCCACTGGATCCGGACATTACCTTCAGCGACGACCCCCTGCGCATGATGCGTTGCATCCGTTTTGCCACTCAACTGAACTTCTATATCGACGATGAGACTTTCGAAGCCTTGGGGCGGAACCGCGAACGCATTGCCATCATCTCGCGCGAACGCATTGCCGACGAGCTGAACAAGATTATTCTTTCGCCCACGCCCTCCAAAGGATTCATCGACCTGGACCGTTGCGGCCTACTAGAACTGGTCTTCCCGGAGTTGGCTGCCTTGCAAGGCGTGGAAACCCGCAACGGGCGCGGACACAAAGACAATTTCTATCATACGCTAGAGGTGCTGGACAACATCAGCAAGCAGACCAATAACCTTTGGTTGCGCTGGGCGGCCCTGCTACACGACATCGCCAAGCCGCAGACCAAGCGTTGGGAACCCCGCATCGGGTGGACCTTCCATAACCACAACTTTATTGGCGCCAAGATGGTGCCCGACATCTTCCGTAAGATGAAGTTGCCCATGAACGAGAAAATGAAATACGTGCAAAAACTCGTAGGCCTACACATGCGCCCCATCGTGATAGCCGACGAGGAAGTCACCGACTCAGCGGTGCGCCGCCTTCTTTTCGAAGCGGGTGACGACATCGACGACCTCATGACCCTTTGCGAGGCAGACATCACCTCGAAAAACCGCGAGCGCAAGCAACGCTTCCTCGACAACTTCCAACTCGTACGCCGCAAACTGAAAGACTTGGAAGAACGCGATCGTATCCGCAACTTCCAGCCCCCCGTCAGCGGTGAAGAAATTATGCAAACCTTCGGCCTCCCTCCCTGCCAACAAGTGGGAGTATTGAAAAGCGCCATCAAAGATGCCATTTTGGACGGCATCATCCCCAACGAACACGATGTAGCCCGTGCCTTCATGCTACAGCGTGCGGAGAAAATGGGACTGAAGCCGAAGGAAAAACAGTAACTGCAAAAGTAAGGCAATGCAAACTATTGGAAAATATGGGAATAACCCAATGCTTACCGCACTGACGTGCGCAACATCGCCTCCACCAACAAGGACTAATATCGCAGTTGGAGACATAAAGTTTTCGCCAAACGATAAGGATATAGTAACATAAACTCGATATTAAGGAAAAAGAGACAGATAACTTCGATATCTATATGAAAAAGTTCGTCACATGCAGGATAATTCTCTATCTTTAGGCTGAAGATGTAGAAATCTAACTTAAAGATGTGCATCTTTAACCTAAAGATGTACATCTTCAGTTTGGATATGGAGTTTTTTCCGTGGAGTTCCCGGTTTTTCCCGCCGACTTTCCGAGTTTTCTTTTCGCCTATCGAAATTTTTCCCTGTTCGTTTTCATAATAGTTCGTTAAGAATTAGATAATCGGCTAAGCGGCATCCGCCACAAAACCAAAGAGTTTTTTTGAGGAGTTAAGCATTAAAAGTTCTGCTCGGCCTCAGCCCGGATCTCGCCCAAATTCTTTTAAGCATGTAAATATTGCTTATATAGGAC
>CALUOW010000022.1 GCA_944322365.1 uncultured Bacteroides sp. | reverse complement strand
CTTAAAGATGGAGAATTATCCTACATGCGATGAACTTTTTCATATAGAGTTCGAAGTTTTCTGTCTCTTTTTCCCTTTATATCGAACTCACGTTAAATAGCTATTTGTTTTGCGTAGGAAAGGACGTAGTCAGGGGAAACTAAACTAAGAAAAGCCCTCAGAAATTACTTCTCGAGGGCTTTACATTCTTTTTGTGGAGCTGGAGGGAGTCGAACCCTCGTCCAAACGAGGAAATCATAAGCTTTCTACATGCTTATCTTTGCCTAAATTTTCGTGCCGCAGCAGAACCAAAGCCATCAACTACGACCTTATCCTCTGAACTTTCGCCTACGTCGCGAGGCCGACGACAGCTATCTCCGATGTAACTGCACCACTGAACCGGAATGCTTCGAAGCCACAGCTTCCGAGTGATGTCCCGTCCCAGCACCTTGTGCCGGGATTAAGCGTTAATCTACTGTACTTCGATTACGCAGCGAGAGCGTAGTTGTTTTCGCCAGATAAATTTCCGAAGACTGAGATTTAAGTGCCAATCAACGAAGCACTGCATGCTTACCTACCATTTCTGCCCGCTGTCAAATCCAGTCAACCCCATGACATTCTCAACAGGCTTTGGGCCAATTGCGGAGGCAAAGGTAGTAAATTATTTGCCAACTAGCGGCATCTTTTTGCAAAAATTTGATTTTTCTGCGAATTATCGTATCTTTGCCCGGCTACAAAACCATAAGCATTTACTAGAAAAGATGAAAGCAATGATTACCTCTGCCTTATTTGCGCTTGGCCTTTGCTCATGTGCTCCGCAAGGAGGAGAGAATGGCAACGAATTGACCATGTTGGTGGGAACTTACACCAATGGGGCAAGCACGGGCATATACACCTTTGGTTTCGACCAAGAGCAGGGGACAAGCCGCGCCCTCGATTCCATCGCTCTGTCCAATCCTTCTTACTTGACGGCATTTGCGGACGGGCGACGAGTCTACGCTGTCAGCGAGAAGCCGGACAGTTCCGCCGCCCTTGTCACCTTGGACTTCGACCCATCCAACGGGCATTTAAGCCTGCTGGGGAGCCAACCCACTTGCGGCGGGGATCCTTGTTACGTATCTACTAACGGGAAATGGGTGTTGACGGCCAATTACAGCGGCGGGAGTTTGTCTGTCTTTCCTCTGCGCGCCGACGGTACGGCAGACGCGCTGGCCACACTCTTCCGTGGCACGGCAACAGGCCCGGACAGCATCCGCCAGGCCGATGCGCACGTGCATTGCGCCGTGTTCGCTCCGGACGGCAAGCATGTGTTTGCCACCGACTTCAGCGCCGACCGCCTTTTGCGTTTCGACATAATGGACAATGGCCTTGCGTCTGCCCCTGACTCTACGTCTACCTCTCTCCCGCCTGATTATGGACCGCGCCACCTGATATTTGCACCCGACGGCCGTCATGCCTATGTCATCGGCGAATTGTCCGGAACAGTCACTGCTATGAGATACGAAGGCGGAAGACTGGACATTCTACAAACCCTAGCGGCTGATACTACCGGCGCCCGGGGCAGTGCAGACATCCGCATCAGCCCCGACGGGCGTTTCCTCTACGCCAGCAACCGCCTCCGCAACGATGGTTTGGCCATCTTCGCCATTCATCCCACCGAAGGCACGCTGACTCTGAAAGGCTACCAACAGACCGGACTACATCCCAGGAACTTCAACATAACTCCCAACGGGCGTTACCTGCTCGTAGCATGCCGGGACAGCCACGTAATCCAAGTGTATGAACGGGACACGCAAACGGGAGCTTTGACGGACACCGGACGAGATATCCGTGTGGATCAACCGGTATGTATCCAGTTTGTTAATAAACCATAAACGTTTCCCATGCAAACGGGATGTTGCGTACCTTTGTCCCATAAGTTATAAGGAAGAGAATACGGAAGATAAAAACTGGCAACCATGATCACCAAGAAAAAAAGCCTGCTGGCGGCAGCGCTCCTGACAGCCCTGCTGCCCGCCTCCGCCCAAACCAAAGTCACAGCGGGCGTCATGCGCGGCAAGGACTACGGCGTCACCTACCTCTTGCCCAAGACCGAAATAGAAATCGCCCTGCAAGTAACGCGGCATGTCTACACGCCGGGACGCTTCTGCCAATACGCCGGACGCTACCTCCAACTGAACAATGTATCCGGCGAAGCCGAAACGCACTGGACGTTGGACAACATCCAGTTGGAAGCCGTCGGCGTGCCGGATCGCGACAAGGTCTACTTCGTCGAACTGAAAGACAAAACCTCCGCCCCGCTTATGGAACTGACGGAGGACGGCATCGTGCGCTCCATCAACATGCCCTTTAGCGGCTTGAAACCGCAAACGCCCGACACGTCGACCGGCATCCGACAGGAAAGTCCCATGGATCCGCGCCAATTCCTGACAGAAGAAATCCTGATGGCCAACTCTACCGCCAAGATGGCCGAACTGGTAGCCAAAGAAATCTATAACATACGCGAAAGTCGCAACGCCTTGTTGCGCGGCGAATCGGACGTATTGCCACAAGACGGCGCCCAACTGAAGCTGATGTTGGACAACCTGGAGTTGCAGGACCACGTGCTGACAAGCATGTTCAAAGGACAAACCAAGCAGGAGACGAAAACAATGCGCATACGCCTCACTCCCGAAGAGATGAAAGGCGAAGTGGCTTTCCGCTTCTCGCAGAAACTAGGTTTGGTGGATAAAGACGACTTGGCAGGCGAGCCCTACTACATCAGCATCGCCAACCTCAATACTCCCGCTTTGCCCGCCGCAAACGAGGATGAGAAGAAGAAAAAAGAACTGGAAGGCGTAGCCTACAACGTGCCGGGACGGGCGCGTGTCATCTTGTCGCAAGGCAACCGCGCGCTGCTGGACACGGAACTGCCCGTCACTCAGTTCGGTACCTTAGAATACTTGGCGCCCGTGTTGTTCAACAAAAACTCCACCGTCAAAGTGCAGTTCGACCCCAACACCGGCGGACTGATAAAAATAGAACGGGAAGAGAAATAAGTTCCCTCAACCTATAAAACTCAAGGCAAACGAACCCGGTCATTCCGTTTTTTCTGGCAACGAAGCCGGGAAAAACCGCCCACAATACGGGCAAAAACCGCCTTTGACGCTCGAAAAGTTTAAACGCAGTCTGAGTTTATAAAAACTTAGGCTGCGTTTTTATAAACGTAAGGTGCGTTTTTATAAACTCAGACTGCGTTTAAACTTTGCCAACGACATTGGCGGGTTTTCCGACGAACTTCGGCTCTTTTTCGGCGGACAAGATTTATTTTTAATATGGGAGAGAGACGAGGAGAAGAAAAGCATCTCACGCCCTGCGCAGATGCAGGCGGATGAGGCCATCTTTCTGCATTTGCACAAGGTAGGCCGTGACACGCGGGGCATAATCTTCCTCTCCCGCAAAATGGTCTGCCAACAAGGCAAGAATTTCGCGCACTGTGCGTCGCCCGTCTATCAGATTCCACACAGCCGTGCCATGCTCCTCCAAATGCACATGGATGAAAGGCGACATGGACTTGGGCAAGAAGAAACGCCGCATCCACGCCCGCTTGAAGCGCGGATAGGCCAGGACGGCGCAGTCTTCTTCCCACTCGGTTCGGATATGCTTTTCGCGTACGGGAACCGTATCAAGCAGATTCACTTTCTCGTTTTTCTTCATCGCCCACAAACCGGCTTAACTTCGAAGGTTAGGCTCTTCCAGCTGATAGCCATATTTCCTATCGGCACGCTTCAGCAAGAATGCTACGAAAAGAGAAAGGCAGGCAATGCCGGTAAAGATGCACATCGGCAAAGTATAATCGTAGATGTTGGCCCCGCTCTCGTCCTGCCCGACGATGCAATAGACATCGAGCACCTTGCCTATCAGCGTCGGGATGCCCCATAGGCCGATGTTCTGGATAAAGAAAATCAACGCATAGGCTGTGCCCAACTGGCTCACGGGAAATATCTTGGCCACGGCAGGCCACATGGCCGACGGCACCAGCGAGAAGGCGATGCCCAGGATAATCATCAGCACAATGGCCACCAACCAATAGCTGACTCCCGGCAGGGCATAGAGGAAATGCACGCCTATCAGCATGGCCGAACCTAGGAACATGATGGAGGCCGCTTTGCCATGCTTGTCGATATACCCGCCGAATATGGGTGTCAGGAACAAAGCGCCCAATGCGGGCAATCCGGCGAAGGTGCCGGCCACATTCTCGTTGATGCCATACTTGATAATCATGAACTCCGAGGCAAACTTCTGGAAGGGAAACACGCACGAATAGAACAGTACGCACAAAAGGGCAATCAACCAGAAACCGGGATTGCACAGGATGTTTTTCACGTCCTTGAACGAGAATTTCTCCGACTCATCGGCTTGGCCGGTAGAGGCCGCCTCTGCTTCCATCTGACGGTCCAACTTCTTGTCCATGACGGCGAAGATGAAGAAAGCTATCAATCCGCCCAACAACAGCACCAATCCCAGCAAGACCGGAGTAGTGATTTCGAAAGAACGCGCCAAAGGGATGGCTACCGCATAACCGGCCTGCGAACCGATACGCGCCAAAGCCACTTGTACGCCCATGGCCGTGGCCAATTCTTTCCCTTGGAACCATTTGGCAATGATTTTCGTCACCGTGATGCCTGCCACCTCGGCGCCCACGCCAAAAATGGAATAGCCGGCAAAGGCCATGAAGACTCCAATCTTATAGCCGAACACTTCCTTGCAGCCTAGGAATGCCGCATCGGTTCCGGCCAAAGCCGTCATGGCATAATACTCCAAAGCGGTGCCGCCCACCATCAGGATAGTGGCCAGCCTGCCTGTAAAGCGGATGCCGAAGCGATCCAGGATTAGTCCGCCCCAAATCAGCATCAGGAAGAATACGTTCAAGAAACTATAGCCACCGGTATAGAAACCAAAGTCCGAGCTTGTCCAGCCCAAATCGGCCTCCAACATAGACTTCAAGGGAGCTACCACGTCGTTCACATAATAAGCGGCCATCATGGTGAAGGCCACAATCCCCAACGCTCCCCAACGGACAGCTTTGGAATCATTCAGTTTTCGATTCAATCGTTCAGTCATTGCAAATATCCTAAAATAGTTTGTTTCAATCCGTTTGCAAAAAAGGGTTGACGCCTGCCATAGGCATCAACCCTCTTCTTGATTTCTTCTTTTCCCATGCTCTCTTAGTTAGCCGCATTGGTGTCGGCGGGCGCAGCAGCCTCGGCGGGCGTTTCGGCCTGCGGGGCGTTCGTGCCGATGGGCATGTTATACGGGTTTGTGCTTTCCTCCTGCTGGGCTTGTTCCAAGATGACGTCGCCCTTGCCCGTGCTGGTCGGCAACACGTAGGCAGAAGCGATGCTAATCACTACCATGGCAACGGCCAATCCCCACGTGGTCTTCTCCAGGAAGTCGGTTGTCTTGCGCACGCCCATGATTTGGTTGGACGACGAGAAACTGGAAGCCAAGCCGCCTCCCTTAGAATTTTGAATCAACACGATGAAACACATCAACACTGCTGCTATCAGCATCAAGATAACTAATAATACGTACATTTTTTCCTTATTTTGAATTAGCGTTAATAATCAATTTCTCCAAGAATCGGATTTGGTCTGCAAAGTAAGCGTTTTTTTTTGGATAATTCAAACTTAATTTTTTAATAATTTCAAGAGCCTTCTCATATCGGTGCTGTTTGATGTAGATTTTTGCCAAAGTTTCAGTAAAACAGCTCTCGTCCAAGCCGTCTCCGGCATCGACATCGGACACGGCGGGCGAAGTCTCGGCCGAATTTTCTTCCTTCGGGGAAGGCGCGGTTCCTTTCCGCATTTCCGTCCGTTCCTCTGTCTGGCCTTGAATGAAGCCGTCTATCAATTCTTGGCCGCGCAAAGGAGGTACTTTGGCATCGTCTTTCTTTTGCGAAGCCTCGTCCTCCGCCTCGGTTTGTCCCTGAAGCAAATAAGCCGTATAGTCCATGGCATAATCTAATCCGGCGGGCGAAGACGGTTCAGCCTTCTCCGGCGAGTTGGCCAAGAAGGCGTCTATCAGCGTCTGAGTACGGTCCGCGCCGGGTTCTGCGACGGCGTGGGGCGGTGTGGAAGATGTCCGTTGCACGACGGCGGATGAAGGAGCACAGGCTTTTCCTTCGGTCAAATAGAACAACAGGCGGCGGTCGGTCACGAAAGGAGCGGCCTTGCGGAGTTCGTCGGCAAAGGCGGTATCGTGCAGCTGATAGAGGTTCAGCAAGTAGAGCAGACGTGCCGACTGGAAATAAGGATATTGCTCCACCCAGGCGCGCAGTTCACCCACCGTATCTTTGTCCAAGCATTCGGGATGCTCCAGCCATTGTTGCAAAAGTGCAGGTGTCATGGACATAAGATTACCAATTGGCTACCGTCGAGTTAAAAATTTGTTCCGTAATATCCTCAATCATCAGCGGAATCAGTTGGTCCTGTACGGCAGACAGCAACTGCGTGGATTCATACGTCTGGAAAGCCGAGAATTGCCTGTTTTCGAAGTCCTCCTCGTGGTTGGTATTGTTGACGTAGGTCACGTTCACGGTCAGCGTCAGTTTCACTTCCGAGGAATATCCACTGGCATCCACGCCCTGATTGTATTGGTTGTAGCCCGTGATCTCGCCGGACAGTTCCAAATCGCCGCCCGAATTGACCAGCGTCAGGCGGGTTTGCTGGATGAACATGTCTTTCAACTCTTGGTTGAATTGGATGGCCAAGGGAGCATAAACATATTCGGATTGGTTCTGAAACTCGGCAATGGAGATGGTCTTCACCTTCGAGTAATCAATCGAGCTGATAGGGGCGAGTCCCATCTGTATCTTGCAGGAGGTCACCAGGAAAGGCAGCGCGCACAGGGCGGCAAGAGGTACTAATTTCTTAATCCAAACCATATTCTTTAATCTTTCTGTATAACGTGCGCTCGGAGATGTTCAGTTCCTGGGCAGCGCTTTTGCGCTTGCCGTGATGCTTCTCCAGCGCTTTGCGAATTATTTCTTTTTCCACATCGTCTAGCGAAAGGGACTCTTCCACATACTCTTCTGTATCTTGGATGTCGTCGTCCATCGCATGGGCCGGCTTCACAGGGCGGCGGATGATGGTAGGCATGTTCGGCCCGGCAGATGTAACCATGGCTTGCGGAGGCATATAAAAGGATGCCTTGTCCTCCACGTTAGGGGAGACTGCGGCGCCGCGTTCGGTCATGATTTCGTTCACCAGTTTCTTCAGTTCCGTTACGTCCCTGCGCATGTCGAAGAGGACTTGGTAAAGGATTTCGCGCTCGCTCTCGAAACTTTTCTCGCGGCGGCCGGACAAGGCGGGCAGATGTTGCGATGCGTCCTGCGCGGGGAGATAGTTTTTCAAGATAGCGGATGTAATCTCGCGGTTGGTCTCGATGATGGAGATTTGCTCAGTGATATTCTTCAACTGGCGGACATTGCCTGGCCACGAATAGGCCAACAAGGATTGCTTGCCGTCCTCAGTCAGTTGGATGGCAGGCATGTGGTATTTCTCGGCAAAGTCCGACGCGAACTTGCGAAATAATAATGCTGCATCCTCTCCCCGTTCGCGCAAAGGCGGAATCTGTATGGGCACCGTGCTGAGACGGTAATACAAATCTTCGCGGAAACGCCCGTCGGCAATGGCTTGCTGCAAGTTGACGTTGGTGGCAGCCACGATGCGCACGTCGGTCTTCTCCACTTTGGATGAACCGACTTTGATAAATTCGCCACTCTCCAGCACACGGAGCAGGCGGGCCTGAGTGGACAATGGCAATTCACCCACTTCGTCCAAGAAAATGGTACCGCCGTTGGCCTCGCCAAAGTAACCTTTCCGTTCGCCGATGGCTCCGGTGAAAGCTCCCTTTTCGTGTCCGAATAGTTCCGAGTCGATGGTCCCTTCGGGAATGGCGCCGCAGTTCACGGCAATATACTGCCCATGCTTGCGCCGACTGTACTGGTGGATGATTTGCGGGAAGCTCTCCTTGCCCACGCCGCTTTCGCCGGTGATGAGCACGGACAAGTCCGTCGGCGCCACTTGCACGGCCACGTCAATGGCGCGCAGCAACGCTTCGTTGTTGCCTATGATGCCGAAGCGCAGTTTGACCTGTTGAATCTCTGTCTTTGTCATATCATACGTCCTCTTCCACGGTATCGAGCTTCAGTTTGTCGCTGTCGTCCCGCTTTTCATAATACTGTTTGCGCAGAGGGTTAGAACGGGCGGCCTTTTCGCGCTGACGGTTGCGGAACACATCGATGGCCACATAGACTGCTTGGCGGAACGAGTCCTCCGAAGCAAGGCCCTTGCCTGCAATGTCGTAGGCTGTGCCATGAGCAGGGGAGGTGCGCACCACAGGCAGTCCTGCCGTATAGTTCACGCCTTCGTCCATAGCCAATGCCTTGAATGGCGCCAAACCTTGGTCGTGATACATGGCCAAGATGCCGTCGAAGTGCGTGAAGTTGCCCGATCCCATGAAGCCGTCGGCCGGATAAGGACCGTAGCACAACACTCCTTTGGCTGCCATTTCTTTCAGGGCGGGGATGATGATTTCCTCTTCTTCTGTGCCCAACAGGCCGCCGTCGCCGGCATGAGGGTTCAGCGAGAAAACAGCGATGCGCGGCGCGCTGATGCCAAAGTCTTGCTTCAGCGAACGATTGAAAATGGCAAGTTTCTCTTCTATCAGTTCCTTGGTCAGGGTCGGGGCTATCCGGCTGACAGGGATATGTCCTGTCACCAAAGCCACGCGAAAATCACCTTTCATCAATATCATCAGTGCCTTTTGTCCTTCGCCCAGACGTTGCTCGATGTACTCGGTATGACCGGGGAAATCGAATTGTTCCGACTGGATGGTATGCTTGTTGATAGGAGCCGTCACCAAGACATCGACTAAACCGTCGCGGCACTCCTCCATTGCCTTCTCCAGCGCATCAAGGGCAGCTTTCCCTGCTTCGGCATCGGGTTTCGAGAACTCTACTTTCACCTCGTCGTTGGTACAGTTCACCACGCTCAGGCGCCCGTCCGCCGCCTCGGCAGCCGATGACACGATGCTGAAGTTGGTGGGCAAGTCCAGCGACTTGCGGTGATAAGCAGCCACCTTGGGTGATCCGTAGACCACAGGCGTGCACAATTCAAACATTGCCGGATCGGCAAAGGTTTTCAATATCACTTCGTAGCCCACGCCGTTAATGTCGCCTTGCGTGATGCCTATCTTTATCTTATGTTCTTCCATCATTACTACTTATTTATATTATTATACGCTTGTTCTTTTTTACCGTCCCCAGTCCACCGCCACGTGTAGAGCGATGCTTCCAAGTCCCGCAGCAGGTTGCGCTTCTCGCGGCCGGGAGCATAGACGAACACCTCTGCCACCACTACGCGCCGCTTAGCTTTGTCTAGCCTGGCCATCGCCACAAACGGGCCGCCCATGAAGTCGCCCTCCATCCGCCAAAGGCCACGGGCTTCGAGCGCGAAACGTCCTTGGGGTGGAAGAATACGCACGTCGGTCATCAGGGTATCAGTGGCCATGTATATGCTTTCTCCCGCACCGGGAATGTTGGCCTTCAGCACCGAATCTCGCTTGTGGACGAAAGCGACCTTGGACCATGCCCCGTCTCCCTCGTAGGGATAGGCATACATCACAAAGTAGCGGTCGTCTGTCGCCGCGCGCGTGCCTGCCCAAAAGAAATCCGTCCCTTCCTTAAAAGCCGACAACTCGGCGGGAATCCAAACGTCGCACCCGAACATTTCGCGCAAGCGACGGGAAGCATAGTCGTTGTGCCGTTCTTCCAATTGAAGCGCGCGCCGGCTCATTTCTTCGCGGGTGAAAAGGCTGACGACAGCCTCCGCGTTTCCCGTCACAAAACGGGCCAATGTCCTTGCGTCCGGAGCCTGGACAGTCAATATTAGCTGGGGCGATGCATACACATCGCGGGCATAACGGAAAGCAGGACGGGCATATTGGCTGTCTATGTCAACCACCACAATGTTGCGCATCAAACGCAGCGTGGCATCGAAATTTTCGGGAGCCGCGCGCATGAGGCGGAACGAGCATTCTGGTTGGGGCAATCCCGGCACATCGGCGCCCAGCGCCTCAGTCAAAGCCAAGTCTACAGGCTGCTGCCATGTCCCGTCGCTGGCCACCACCAACACATCGTAAGGGCGGCCGCTCGAAACCGGCGAGAGCCACCCGCTTCCACGACCACTGCACGAGGCCAACAACCCCGCCCACAACAACGCCCCATACAGCCAAGCCAGATGTTTCGGCACTGCATTCACGTTTATCCTGACAAAGCTACGAAGAATGGGGAACATCTGAAACACGCGGGTTGGTAATTTTTGTTAATTCAAGCATAGGAGACAAGAACGAAAGGCCGGTTATCTCTTGATGTTACTTGCCTACTGTAGAAACAGTCGAAGCCTTTTCTTCCTCCAACTTGGCCGTAGACAGCATTCCGCAAGCGGCAAAGATGTCTTCGCCTCGTGAGGCGCGGATGGTTGTGAACAGGCCGTGCGATGTCAGGTAATCACGAAAAGCAATCATGGCCGCGTCGTCGCAACCTTCCAAGTCTACGCCGGGAATCGCATGGAAACGAATCAGGTTAACCCGACAATCCAACCCCCGAAGCAGTTTGAGCAACTCGCGTGCATGGAGGGGAGAGTCGTTGACGCCCCGGAAAAGGATGTATTCGAAGCTCAGCCGCCGTTGTTTGCTGAAGTCCCAGCCACGCAACTCGTCCACGATGTCCGTAATGGAGAAGGCCCTCTCGGCAGGCATCAGCGAAGCCCTTTGCGCAGGCACGGGCGAATGCAGGCTGACGGCCAAGTGGCAATCCGTCTCCTCCAGGAAGCGGCGCAGGCCCTTACGCAAGCCCACGGTAGAAAGCGTCACCCGCTTCGGACTCCAGCCGTAACCCCAAGGGGCGGTCAGGATAGAGAGGGCGCGCAACACCTCGTCCAGGTTGTCCAGCGGTTCGCCCATACCCATCAGGACGACATTGGTCAGGCGGTCTCGTTCGGGCAGCGAGTTGATTTGATTGACAATTTGCCCAGCCGTCAGGTGGGCGGCAAAGCCTTGCTTGCCTGTCATGCAGAAGCGGCAATTCATCTTGCAACCCACTTGAGACGAGACGCACAGAGTGGCGCGGTCGCCATCGGGGATATAAACAGCCTCCACGAAACGGCCTGAACCGGCGGGATAGAGGTACTTCACCGTACCGTCCACCGAACGCATAGCCTCTACGGGCGGTTCTTGCCCCACTTCGTAGCCGGCCTCCTTCAGACGGGCGCGTTGCGCCAAAGACAGGTTGGTCATCCCGTCCACCGAGGCCACTTTCTTATCATACAGCCACGCAGCCATTTGCCGGGCTGCAAAACGGGGCATGTCCAGTTCCGCCGCCAACGTTTGCAGGTCGGCCAAGGTCATTCCCAAGAGAGGATGCTTTGTTTCCATAGGAAGGAAGAATTTAAAATGAAGAATTAAGAATTGAGGAGTCAAGAAATCAAGAAGCTGAAGACTTTTAGGAATCTTTTTCTCAACAGCTTGGCTCCTCTCAACTCTCTTATCCGGCTGCAAAGATAAACATTATGCGGTAAATGAGCAACAAATGGCTCAGCCTATGCAGTTGGAGCATGTGAAGTTGAAGCAGCACCGTTCTTCTGATGGAGACAGAAAAAAGATACATCGCCGGAAAAATCGCTCAAAGTGCGGAGAAATCTTTCCTTTGTACGCTTGGAAAGTTTAAACGCAGCCTACGTTTATAAAAACGCAACCTACGTTTATATAAACGTACCCTAAGTTTATATAAACGCAGCTTGCGTTTAAACTTTATCTCTTATCTTGGCCGGTTTTCCGGTGGACTTCAAGGCTTTTTCTGGCGGATGAGAGAGAATTTCCCACTAGAATGGATGTTGCCAAGATTTACAGTTTCTCAGCTTGCTGTTTAGGGAGAAACAGATCGGGTTGAGGCAAAAAAAAGGATGCACCCCGTTCAGGATGCACCCTCTTTTAGCTTATGAAGAAATTTATCGACTTGCCGATATTTTTCTTTTTTAGAAGAACAAGTAACGCATGTCCTTCACGCCGGCCTTCAGATACAGGTCGTTGATGAATTGCATAGCCATGCGTGCGTGCGTGGAAGCCTGCGCATTCATCTCGCTCTTTTCGTCATATTCGCCGCCCTGCTTCTCCTCGGCATAAGGTTGCAGGACAAAGACGCCGCCATTGCCCTTGATGGGTTGGCTCAATTGGTTTTGTCCGGCCACGGAAGCATAAGCGCTTACCAAAGGCTCGCTGCTGCGCAAGGCAGGCACGTAGGCAGAAGCAGAGAAAGTGACGTGCTTCACTGAATCGGTCACAGCATCCGCCATTCCTTTGTATTGTTCAAAGCTAGTGGCGCCGGCTGCCTGCATGTCGGCCATGATTTTCTCAGCCTTCTTGTCGCGCAACAGCTCGAAACGCAGCTGGTTCTGCACCAATGCCAAGGGACGGTATCCTTCGGGAACGATGCTCTCCAAGCCCACCATCATCATGTGATCGTTGTCGCCGCATTCGAAGAGTCCGGAAACCTCGCCGGGCTTGGCGCTGAATGCCCAACGCAAAGCATCCTTCGTATCGCTGACGCCGCCAATGTTATGTTCGGCGCTATTCAAGTCGGTACGTTCCAACAATCTGTAACCGGCATCTTCTGCATTGGCCACCATCTTTTCCAACGTATTGTTGGTGGCGATGAATTGGCTGAAGTTGTTATATGCCTTGTTGTAGGTCTCTTTGCTGAATTCCACCGGGCGTTTCACGACAGCCACTTTGTATTTTTCCTTTGTGGCTTTCTTGTCCACCACTTGCAGGATGATATTGGCTTGAGTTAAAGCCAAATTCTTCAACTCGTTCTTTTCGCCGGTCGTAATAGCGGTGAGATATTTCAGGTTGTCGCCGTCAATCTGCGCTCCTTCGTAGTTAGCAGACGAAATCCACGTCGGTTCGCCCGTCTGTCCATACTTCTGAGCCAGTTCGGCAAAGTCAGCTCCTCCCTTCAGAGCCGTATAAATGCTGTCGGCCAAAGTCTTAGTCTTGGCAGCATCTTCGGCCACCACTTGGATTTGGCGGAATTGCACAGAGTCGGGCATGGACGTTGCAGCCAGTTTTTTGAAGGCGTTCAATGTGTTGTCTGAAGCATTGTAATACGGGCCGAAAACATCACCTGTGGCAACGGAGTCCAAACGAGCCACTACGTCGCCAGGCAACGAGCGAGTCGTGTAGAACAAATCCACATAGGGTACGTCCGACCCTGCGGAACGCACGAAGGTGGCATAGTCTGTCACGTCGCCTGCCATCTGAGCCACGTATTCTTCCATCTCCTTCTGCAAGGCGGCCTTGTCCTCGTCGCTGGCTGTCACCTGCACGTCAATGAAACGGATGTTGCGCGTCTCGGCAAACTGTCTGTATTGTTCTTTCTTTTCATCGTAAGCTGCTTTCAACTCGGCATCGGAAACCGTTACGGCCGAGTCGGACACTGCCGTATAAGGAATAGCAGCCAACAACAAGTCGGTCTGCTTCACCCGCGCGTCGAAGGCGTTTTGGGCTTCTACAGGATTGGAAATCAATGCAGCGCCAATCAGCGACATGTATTTTTCGCGCAGACGGGTCTGCACCAAAGTCTTCTCAATGAAAGACCAATAATTGTACATTTTCTGATAATATTCGGCATATTCCGAAGGCATCTGCGCCGTGTTCATCTTGGAATAATCTACCAAGAACTTCTTCAGCATGTCCTGGTCGAACGCGCCGGTCTGCGGGTTGCGGAAAGGCGTGTTTTGCAACATAGGATGCGTGCCTTGGTTGATGATAGCCTGCAGTTCGGCGTCCGAAACGACCAATCCCAACTTCTCGGCTTCGGTTTCAATCAACTTGTTCTCCACATACGTCTGCCATACTTGGTCTTGCAGCATGTTCACTTGTTCGTTGGTCAACGAATTTACGTTTTGGGTGAACTTCACCACTTCCGTATATTCTTCCACCAACGCTTGATAATCCTGAGCGGAAAGGCTCTCTCCGTTCACTTCGCCAATGTCTTGCGATTGATGAGGACGCATCACCTGCCAAGCATCGCCTGCGATGAACGCAAAGAGCGCCAAACCAACCACAATCACTACCAATGGTCCTTTGGACCGAATTTTTTGTAATGTTGCCATTTTAAGTTAAAACTGTTTATTTATTTGCTATTTCTTTCGTAACCTTTCATTTGAGCGCACGAAGATACAAAAAATGCGAATAAGCGTCTAGTTATTCTCGAAAAAATTGCATTTAAAAGCCTCATTCCGTGACTTTCAAGCGCACAAGCTCTATTTTTGTGGCTGTCAAACGCAGTATTTTAAACTGATAGTTGTCAATGGCCACCACTTCATGCAACTTCGGGAAATTCTGATAACGGCTCAATATCAACCCTCCCAATGTCTGGTAATCGTCCGATTCTGGCAGGTTGAGACCGAAGGTTTCGTTCACCTTCTCAATCTCCAAACGAGCAGAAAGCACATACTCGTGCGGGGCTACTTGTTTGCAAACATAGGAAGTGTTATCGTGCTCGTCCTCAATGTCGCCAAAGATTTCTTCCATCAAATCTTCCAACGACACAATGCCGGATGTCCCGCCGAACTCGTCCACCACCACGGCGATAGTCTTCTTCTGCTGCATGAAGAGCTTCATCAGCTTATGGGCAGGCATCGTTTCGGGTACGATGGAGATGGACTTGACGCACTGGCGCCAATCGGGCGGATTGCGAAACATCTCCGACGAATGGATGTAGCCCACCACGTTGTCTATATTCCCGTCATACACAATGATTTTGGAAAGACCGGATTCAACAAAGAGGTTGCGCAAGTCTTCCAACGAGCTCGTCAGATCCACAGACACCACCTCAGGGCGGGGCACGACGCAATCGCGGATTTTCACCTTCGAGAAGTCCAGCGCGTTTTGGAATATTTGCACCTCTGTATCCACCTCGTCGTCATCGGCCGCTTCTTCCAGACTTTTCTGCACAAAGCGATCCAAGTCGACTTTGCTGAAGGCTTTGTCTGAATCCGTCTTGTCCGTCTTCAGGCCAAACAAACGGAGCAACAAACGCGCGCCTCCGCCTAAAAGCCAAGAAATCGGCCCCAACACTGCATAGCACACCAGCAGCGGGCAGGCAAATACTTGCAGCATACGGTTAGGATGTATTTTGAAAAGATTCCTAGGCAAGAATTCACCTGTGAAAAGGATAATCGCCGTAGCCACCACGACTTCAATCAGCACCAAGAAGAAAGCATTCGGAAATGCTTCGGCCGGCAACGTCTCGACCAGCCAACGGGCCATTAACAGGCCATACGCCACCAACGCCAAGACTCCTCCCGCCAACATGGACGAACGGAAGCTGCTTGAATGGCGCACAAAGAGCGAAATAATCCGCGCATTCCACTGGGATTTTCGAAGCATCTCGAAGCGCACCTTGTCCATCGAAGCAAAGGCCACTTCCATCCCCGAAAAGAAGGTGGAGCATACTAGCGCTATCAACAAATATCCCAACGTATCCATGTTCTTGCCACACGCTTCATCGCCCCGTCCGCAGGGTGTCGGTTTGTACTTGCAACGTATCCGTAGGCACGCTGTCCGGAGTAGCCGTAGCCTCTTCATCGACATAAATGATGGCGGCCGGCTTCAGGATGGTATGCTTCGTCATCTCCTGATTGGCACGGAATCCCCAACCGGTGATAACCCGGTCAGGCTCTTCGATGCGGATGAAGTGGTCCGAATATACCCGCTGGCTTCGCTGATCCCAATACAGCAAATCCGTATCGAACTTCTCGCCTTGGAGGTTTTGTATATGCACGTTGCCCATCAGCTTCCACAATTCTTCCTTATTATAATAATAAGCCGTATCAGCCTCAATGCTGGCTTCTATTTGAAACAAGGTGTCGAATTTCTCTAGATAGACGCCTTTCTCAAACGCCCAATAAGGTGGGTCTTTGCGGTCGAACACTTTCCATTCTTCCGTATTGATGCGATAACGGATCAGGCCCGAATCAGAAATCAGCGTTGTCACGCCGCGCGTGTCCATCACCGGCAAGGAGTCTCGCTCCGTAATAGCCTCGCCCAGCATCTTCTCCTTCCCCGAACAAGAAAAGAGCATCCCCATAAACAAGCCTATCCCTACGACAAGCAGCCCTGCGGCGCCATGTTTGCCGGATGTCCCTATTTCGCGCTTTGCTTTCATCAATCCACTTTGCGCTTGAAGAACCAATGTTCGTTGAAGGTGATGCCAATGCAAAGTCTTAACGTGTGCTCGTCAAGGAATGTCGCCATCGTCCCCTTGGTGCGGACGTATTGCGCCGAAATGCTCAACACCGAACGGTTGCGCCACAAGCTCGCCCAAATGGGCAACCCCACGCCCGCCGACACGCCAAATTCGTTGGCAGCCCGCTCGCCGGCTATCTTATAATAAGGTTTGGAGTAGTAGGCGCCTACCCGGTATTGCATACGCGAAAAATAACTGCGCCCCATCGGGTTAGGAGTCAATTCCGCGCCCAACGAGACCTTGCCGCGCTTGCAAAACACATCTTTTTCGCCCATATACGAGACATCCTGCCAATTCTGCATCATCACGTCGGCAGCCACGGTCAGGCGATTGTCGTAGACGTAAGCCAATCCGCCTCCCCAAGTAGTCGGGATGCCGAAGTCAGTCTCAATATCCGTCCGGTGGGTTACGTAATCGCTCTCCGTCCCCGTCTGACGAATCTCATAGGCTTTGTTGTTCAGGTTATGCCCCGGCGAGAAAACCACACCCAGTGTCAAGGCGTGTTTCTTGCCGATGGGTTGCGTATATTGCGCGCCGAAATCCAATTTATAGCTTTTGATGTCTACGTTGCTATTCACAACGGCTGAAAACATCTGCGAATCATAAGGGAAGGTCAATTGCCGGGTGCGCGACACGCTGCCCCACAAATAAGAGGCGTTGAAACCGATGGAGAAATTCTTCCATAGCTTGAAACCGGCGCCTAAATACAACTGGTGCAATCCGCCATCGCCCGTGTATTGCACGGTATTGGAAGCCGACTCCGAATCCGGATTCTCGCGATACTCGGCAATGTTATATCCCACATTGGCATAAGGCAGCAAACCCAAACTGATGCCTGCCCACTTGGCTGCACGGAATTGCATGGTGATGTAATCGAAACTTGAGTTTTTGGCATTCAACTTCGTCGTGCCATTGCTAAAGTTCGTATTTTGCAAGGAAATGCCTCCGTCAAAAATGAAGGTCAACGAATCGACTGCCGTGTAAGAAGCCGGGTTTGCAAAGTTCACCTGATACTTGTCCCGCAAACCATAAGCCACGCCTCCCATGGCCTTGCTGTTGCCCGAACCCGGGTCTGCCAATTGTCCGTAGCCATATCGCGTATAGGGCGAATTTGTATTGTTCTGGGCAACCGCCACACCGGATAACATCGTGAGCAAGAGCACCCAAAGCACGTGTCTGTACTTTATCATTCTTATTGTCTTATAATTCTGTTTAATCCTTCCTATAATAGAAAATCGCCTGCAAAGATGAGATTTTTTCGGTTTGTATCAAAAGAAAAAGCCTCCCGTAGCCGTTAAAAAAGATAAAACTACTCATTATTCATATCCATCTCCTTGCCGCACAAGACGGTTCCTGTCAACGGCAGGGCTGCACGCAAAGCAAGGCACGCGCGCCAAGCATACGTGCTCAACGCGCCGAATGAAACTCGTAAACCTTCCAAAGGTCGGGTACTCCGTAGCCATAAATATTATCCGGCCAAGAGGCGCGATCGCCCACGCTGCGCACCAACTCAATCAGTTCCTTGGCCGTCAAATCCGGACACGCCTGCCACAAGCAAGCCACCATGCCGCACATGATGGGCGAAGCAAAAGACGTGCCGTTGGCATGTCCCTGGTTACCGTCCGTACGCATGACATCTGCCCCCAATCCTACGGCCACTACATCGGGTTTGACACGCCCGTCTTGCGTATTGCCAATCGAGGAGAAAGGAGCCAAAACACCGCGCTTGTCAATGGCGCCCACGGTCAGGACATTCTCTGCATCGCCGGGCGTGGTAATTTTCTTCCAAGGCTCCATGCCTGCATTGCCGGCGCTGCATACCAGTACCATCCCCTTGTCGGCAATGTGAGAGGCTTGGCGGGACATCAACTCATGCCGGCCGTCCAAATCGCGCAAGCGGAGATTGAGCGATGCGTCGTCATAAACGTAATACCCCAACGAGGTGTTGAGCACATCCACGCCTACGCTGTCGGCAAACTCCACGGCCACTGCCCAATAGTCTTGCTCCACAGGCTGTTCGCTTCGTTCGTCCTCGCTGCGCAAGAGCCAATAGGAGGCTTCGGGCGCAGTACCGGTCATCACTTCGGGCGCATTCATGGCCATGCAAGACAATACCGCCATGCCATGACTGCCCTTGGAGTAGATATCCGAACCCGGCTCGACAAAATCCCTCGTCCCTAGGATGCGGATATTGCGCATGGCCGCGATGCTGTCCACATTATGATAGCCGGCATCGATAACCGCAATCGTCATGCCCTGTCCGCGAAAGCCGGCTTCGTGCAACTTATCGCCCCGACTCATGGCCAATTGAGCAAAAGCCGTGCCATAAATGCTGTCGGGATGGATGGCGGGCCGATTGACCAGCGAATCGCGCCGTTCCGTAGTATCCCTCAATGCGTTCTTGGGCGCTTTCCACACCGGCTCGACGGAGCGGACAAAAGGCAAGGCGGCAATACGGGCCGCAACAGCGGTGTCATTGCAGGAGACGGTGACAAAATTCTCCCACTTGCCGGTCAACACAATCCGCACGCCCTGCCGGCGCAATTCATCCACATATTGTTTGCATACGGGCAAATCCGTCGAATCTATCGACAAATGCTGGCGTGCCCTGCGCTCGATGGCTTTGCGCGAGAGGAACTCTTCAGGACGGTCTAAGGAATATTCAGTAACTGCCTTGTCTCTCAGGCCGACGCGATATTTCAACGTGTCGCTCTGCGCTTGCAACCCCAATCCCGGCAGAAGCAAAGCAAAAGCCAACCATAAATTCTTCATAATTCTCATTCTATATTTAAATCAGTAGTAGTATTGTCTGCATGGATATACATGCCTATCCCGCGTTGCGAAGCGATGAATGCGCCTCCTACGACCCGACGGCCTACATAGAATACGGCCGACTGCCCCGGCGCGATGGCCGAAGCCTCTTCGCGGAAGTGCACCAACAAACGCCCGTCGTCCAACCGGCGCGCCGTGCAAGGAATTGGTTTGCTGCGATAGCGGATACGCACGCACAAATCAGGGTGGCCGAATACGGCTGCCTCGTCCACCAAGGCATCCTGCTCGGCCAGCATCCAAACGGTTTTCAACTGGATGGCGTCGCCCAACATCACGGTATTCTTCTGCGGGTTGATTTTCAAGACATAAGCCGGCTTTCCCAAGGCTATTTCCAACCCCTTGCGTTGTCCGATGGTGTAATAAGGGAAGCCTTTGTGCTCGCCCAGCTTCACGCCTTCGGCATTGACAAACCAGCCTGTCCCCACCTCTTGGTCAATCTCCGGGCAATGTTCGCGCAGGAAGTCGCGGTAATCTCCCTTGATGAAGCACACTTCCATGCTCTCGCCCTCTTCGGCCTTCAGCGTATATCCCCGGTCGTGCAGATAAGCGCGCACTTGCGGCTTGGTATATGCGCCCAATGGGAAGATGCAGCGACGCAACACGTCCTGCCCCAAACGCCAAAGGAAGTAGGATTGATCTTTCTTCTCGTCATCCCCCACGCAGATATAGATTTTCCCCTCCAATTCTTCCAAACGGGTATAGTGCCCGGTGGCAATGAAGGGACAACCCAATTTGTCTGCCCACTCGGCCAACACGCGGAATTTGAATAAGGGGTTGCACATCACGCAAGGATTGGGCGTCCGTCCCGAACGATATTCATCGATAAAATAGCGCACAATCGTATCCTTGAAGCCCGTCCGCTCGTCGGCCACGTAGTGCTCAATGCCCATATCGCGTGCCAAGTCGCGTGCTTCTGCCGGCTCGTCGCCCCAAACCCACAGGGTCAAGCCTAGGACCTCGTAGCCCTGCTCGCGCAACATCAAGCACGTGGCGGTACTGTCTATACCGCCACTCATGCCCACCAATACTCTCTTTGCAGGAGTCATGCTTGCTTTTTCTCCTTGTTTTCTTTGGCCTTCGCCTCCTCGGCTTGCAAGTCTTCGCCCCAGTGGACGCGGGCTTCGCGCTCTTCGCGCTCCTTCACCTCCTTGGCCTTGCGGGCATAGATGATGATGCGGAGCGACTGGTCGTAGGTGAAGTAATTGTACATCCAGTTCAGCATGACGCTGATTTGGTTGCGCACGCCCAAGATGGAGCGCAGATGCACTACCAACCACAACAGCCAGGCAAACCAGCCTTGCGTCTTTACTTTCTTGAATTCGGCCACGGCCCGGTTACGTCCTACGGTAGCCATCGAACCGAGATTCTTATAATGGAAAGGTTTCAGGGGTTTCTTCTTCTCCATCCGCTTCAAGTTTTCGGCCAAGAGTTTGCCTTGCTGGATGGCCACTTGCGCCAGCTGCGGATGCCCGTTGGGATAATCCTTGTCGGCAGTCATGATGCACTGGTCGCCAATGGCAAACACATCCGGCAAACCTTCCACGCGGTTATAAGCATCCACCTTCAAGCGTCCGCCGCGCCCCATGCACTCTGCCGGCATGTTGCCGATGCCGACCGCTTTGACGCCGCTGACCCAGATGAATGTGCGCGTGGGTATCTCCATGCCATCCTCGAAGATGACTTTGTGGTCGCGATAGTCGGTCACCTTCTTGTGCAGGCAGACATTGACGCCCATGTTGCGGAGGAATTGTTCTGCCGCTGCCGAAGACTCAGGCGACATGCCGCCCAGCAAACGCCCGGCGGCTTCTATCAGGAATATGTTCAATTGGCTGCTGTCCATGTCGGGATAGTCGGCGGGCAGCACGTACTTTTTCATCTCGGACAACACGCCGGCAATCTCCACGCCCGTGGCGCCGCCGCCCACGATGACGATGTTCTGCAACTCGTTGCGCTCTTGTTCGGTGGCGCACGTGATGCTGCGCTCCAGATTGCTCAGCAAGGCGTTGCGCAAACCCATGGCTTCGGGCAGGGTCTTCATAGGCATGGCCTCTTCTTCCAAGTGCTTGTTGCCGAAGAAATTCGTCGTCGTGCCTGCCGCGAACACCAAGTAGTCGTATTCAATTTTGCCGATGGACGTTTGCAGGATCTTCTTGTCCGGGAAGATGGAGCGCGCCTCGGCCATGCGGAAATAGAAATTCTTCCGCTTGCGGAAAATTTTGCGGAAAGGGAAGGAAATAGAACTCGGCTCAATGCCGGACGAAGCCACTTGGTAAATCAATGGCGGGAACTGGTGGAAGTTGTTCTTGTCCACCAACACTACTTGCATACCCGACTTGCGGAGTCTGTTGGCCAACTTCAGGCCGCCAAAACCTCCACCCACAATCACTACTCGTTTAGCATTTGTCTTTGCAATATTGAAACTCATACCCTATTGATGATGATTAGTCCTTGAATTTTGCGCAAAATTAGTAAAAAGAATCATAACTTGGCGCGTTGCCGGCCAAGAGCTTGTTTATTTTTCCTTTTCTACGGTCTATTTGCCGTCTGTCTTGCGCTTCAACGCTCCGGATAGGCCCGTTCATAAAATCTCCATGGCAATCCGTGCGCAAGCCTCGGCGTCCGCCAAAGCATGGTGGTGCCTTTGCAAGACATAGCCGCAGCGGGCAGCCACGGTCTCCAGCCGATGGTTGGGCAGCTCCTTGCCAAACACGCGGCGCGAGGCGCGGCACGTGCAGCAGAAGACATAGCCCGGCCACTCCATGCCGTAATGGGCCATCGCCGCACGCAGGCACCCTTCGTCAAACGGGCTGTTGTGCGCCACCAACGGCAACCCGCCGATGCGCGGCGAGATGGCCGCCCAAACCTCCGGGAAGAGGGGAGCCTTGTCCGTATCCCGGCGCGTCAATCCATGCACTTGCGTATTCCAATAGCTGTAATAATTGGGATACGGGCGAATCAGGCTATACCACTGATCCACGATGCCCCCCTCCCGCACTATTACTACGCCCACGCTGCACACGCTGGTCCGCTCTTGGTTGGCCGTCTCAAAGTCTATGGCTACGAAGTCTTTCATCACGTCCTGTTTAAGAATCAGCGTGCAAAATTACGAATTATATCAGAATAAACAGGCATCGGGCGCGAGTTTATAGGAGATGTTGTTGGGGAATTGCATTTGCTCGTTCGGTGAGAATATGTTACAAATCGTATCTTCAAATACCTTCCATGTTCGTTCCATGTTCGTTTCTATAGCGACCAAGGCGGAACGAACATGGAACGAACTTGGAACGAACATGTCCCGAACTTGGTCCTAACCCGTTTTATTCCTGAAGAAAATTTGGAGTGGAAATAAAAATTGATTACAAATTAAAGAAAGCCGAT
>CALUOW010000021.1 GCA_944322365.1 uncultured Bacteroides sp. | reverse complement strand
TGCCTCGAAGCGGGCGAAGTGGTCATCATGTCCGCCGGCACGGGCAACCCCTTCTTCACCACGGACACCGGCTCCTCCCTGCGCGGCATCGAGATTGAGGCCGACGTGATGCTGAAAGGCACCCGCGTGGACGGCGTCTACACCGCCGACCCGGAGAAGGACCCCACGGCCACGAAGTTCCGCGACATCACCTACGACGAAGTCCTCGCCCGCAACCTCCGCGTCATGGACCTCACCGCCACCTGCATGTGCAAGGAGAACAACCTGCCCATCATCGTCTTCGACATGGACACCCCGGGCAACCTGAAGAAAGTCATCAGCGGGGAGGAGATTGGGACGCTGGTGCATAATTAAATGAAGAATAAAGAGCGAAGAATAAAAATTTGCGCTATATTTGCACTTCATCAATGTAAACTAATAACACAACCCTGATATGAAAGACGTAAAAGACATCCTTGGCGAAGCCCAAGAGAAAATGGACATGGCCGTCATGTACCTGGAAGAAACCCTCGCACACATCCGCGCCGGAAAGGCCGACGTGCGCCTGCTGGACGGCATCCGCGTAGACTCCTACGGAAGCATGGTGCCTATTAATAATGTAGCCGCCGTCACCACGCCCGACGCGCGCAGCATTGCCATCAAGCCGTGGGACAAGTCTATGTTCCGCATCATCGAGAAAGCCATCATCGACTCCTCGCTGGGCATTATGCCGGAGAACAACGGCGAAATCATCCGCATCGGCATCCCGCCCCTCACCGAGGAGCGTCGTAAGCAACTGGCCAAGCAGTGTAAGGCCGAAGGCGAGACCGCAAAGGTAAGCGTACGCAACGCCCGCCGCGACGCCATCGACCAACTGAAGAAAGCCGTAAAGGAAGGCTTGGCTGAAGACGCACAGAAGGGCGGCGAAGAGAAGCTGCAAAAGGTGCATGACAAATACATCAAGCAGATTGACGACATGCTGGCGGCCAAGGATAAGGAGATAATGACCGTATAATTAACAATTGACAATTAGCAATTGACAATTAAGACGGAGGACTTCCTTAGCAGAATACAACGATTAATTGTCAATTGTCAATTGTTAATTATCAATTGAACAAAGTGACTGGCCTCGTAATCAAAAACACCGGCAGCTGGTACTTGGTCCGCACGGACGAAGGGCGCGACGTGGAGTGCAAGGTAAAGGGAAACTTCCGCTTGAAAGGCATCCGCAGCACCAACCCCGTGGCCGTGGGCGACCGTGTCCACATCGTTGAAAACCGGGAAGGCACGGCCTTTATCACCGAGATAGAGGACCGCAAGAACTACATCATCCGCCGCGCGTCCAACCTCTCGAAGCAATCGCACATCATCGCCGCCAACCTCGACCAGTGCATGCTCATCGTCACCGTCAACTATCCGGAGACTTCGACCACCTTCATCGACCGCTTCCTGGCCACGGCCGAAGCCTACCGCATCCCCACCCTCCTGCTCTTCAACAAGACCGACCTCTACGATGAAGACGACCTGCGCTATCTGGACGGCCTCATCCACCTCTACACCACCATCGGCTATCCCTGCCTCAAAGTTTCGGCAACCCAAGGCCAAGGTCTCGCGGAGATAAAGGCAAAGCTTCGCGGAGCCGTCACCCTCTTTTCAGGCAATTCGGGCGTGGGCAAATCCACCCTTATCAACGCCCTCCTGCCCGGCACAGAAGCGCGGACGGGCGAAATCTCCCAAGCGCACAACAAGGGCATGCACACCACAACTTTTTCCGAGATGTATCCCGTAGACAATGCAGGCGGCTACATCATCGACACGCCGGGCATCAAAGGCTTCGGCACCTTCGACATGGAGGTGGAAGAAATCGGCCACTACTTCCCGGAGATATTCGAAGCCTCGGCCGATTGCCGCTATGGCAACTGCACCCATCGGCACGAACCGGGCTGCGCCGTGCTCCAAGCCGTGGAGGAGCACCGCATTAGCCAGTCGCGCTACGCCTCCTACCTCAGCATGTTGGAGGACAAAGAGGAGGGCAAGTACCGGGAAGCCTACTGATCCAGCTAAGCCCTATAGAAGCGGGATTAAATCGTTTGATCCTCCATCAAAGGTATATCTTCCTCAAGAATACCCAAGTGGATCAGACTGTTTCGGTCTTTCTCGAAAGCCTCGCGGAAAGCTGCGTGCGTGCCAAACTTGGCAGCCGATTGACGATAATGGGATACGGCACCGGCAACATCGCCAGACACCCACGCCACGTGTCCTGCATTCAGGCAATCGTCTGCCGTCCGTTCCGTTTCGGGAATGCGGGCATAGTATTTGGCCGCCTGTCCCCACCGTCCATTCAACAAAGAGCACCAACCAATGGCGCGCCAAGCCTTGACATTGTTATCTTTCATCAGGTCTAAACGGAAGAAACACTTCAACGCCTCGTCGTATTGCTTCAATTCAGCCAAACAAGTACCTATATGGAAGAGGACATTTTGATTCTCCGGCTGAATCTCCTCCGCCTTGCGATAATAAGCCAAGGCCGTTTCATAATCTTTCAGCAACCGATAGCATGTAGCCAGGTGGCGAATGGTCCATACATGGTCGGGATTCAATGTATCGGCCATGCGATAGGCCGCAACAGCTTCATCATACACTTTCTGCTTTTGCAGGCAGAAGCCGACTTTTTGGTAGATGTCAGGAGCGGTGGTTCCGTCTGTTATCAACTTCTGGTAAATGGGCAAGGCTTCATCCAACCGTTCCTTTCGGAAGAGATAGTCGGCTATGGGCTGTTCCAACCGGGGTTTACCCATCAGCTGCCGCAGAGCGAAGTTGGCATAGAAAGTTATCGGCTCTTTGAAGGGATCGTGGAACTCGTTCTTGCGGCGGTTCAGCTTGTAGAAGCGGTAGAGGTCATGAATATACTGATTGCTGATGACTTCCAGACGAATGGATTGGTTGTGCAGCTTATCCAAGTAGTGTTCTTCGTTCAGTTTCTCGATTTGACCGTTGGTCATCTGCATCAACATCATGTTGCGTTGTGCCGGGGGCATTTGTTGCAACATGAAGAGCATGGAGTATTTGTCGCTGTTGCAGAAAAAGCCTGCTTCCAAAACAAACCGCAAAGGCGTAGCCATGATGTCGCTCTCGCGGAGATCGCGGCTAATGGCGGAATGTTCTATGCTGAAAGGCAGGAACCAATTGGACAAATCCTGAAAGAAAGGATAGCCCTTCAGCATAGAGAACGTGCTCATGTAAACGTCCGATCCTTCCAATTGCAGTTCGCTCATCTCTTGCATCTTTTCGTTCAGCCCCATCTTGTCGAAGGCTTCTATCCAATCGGGATTGGCATCCTCCTCGTCTGCATCATCCGAACCGAACCTCAGTTTGCGCAGTATGTCCGAGTTCTGCATCATTTTGGGGATAATCTCCTCTTGCATCTTCCGGCTGATTTTCTCGGTGTCTTGGCTTTGCAGTAATTGGATGAAAACAGTACAAAGGCGTTGCCCCAACCCATATTCTTCATCGTGCAGGACAAGTGCCTCCATGAGTTTGGGATAGAAACGAAGGCGTTCGCCGTAACGCAACAAGGCAAGTGCCAACCCCACCAAAGCCCGCTCGCCCGGCGCCGCATCGTGCGACAAGGTGGCCTGCAACAACCATTGCAACTTAAGGGCATCGAAATTCTCCAGCAAACTCATCGACACAGCGCTGGCCATCAAACTGAGGTCGTCAACGGGCACATAGTCAGAAGCCAGCCACATCTCGGCTTGGCGGGCATCTTCAGCTGTCCATTCGCTGTTGGTCCAGATATCAAGGAAGGTTTGGCGATTGGTATCCTCGTGTTTTCGCAAGAGGTCGTCAGGAATGCTTCTGCCTTGCTGCGGCGACAATTGATGGAGGGCAAAGTCGTCGGCCAAGCCCTCAAGGGTTTGCAACCTTTCTTCCAAAGAAGGAATAGCGGCAAGGTAAGCCCGGCTGCGGCGCAACTCGTGGTAGTAGCGATGGGATGTCTTGTCCAATGCGGCAAGTCGCGCACGGTCGGCTATCTCCCAAGTATCTGCACAAAGTTGCAAGTAGAGAGATTGCCGCTGCGGGTCGTTCATCCCTTGCTGCATGTATTGCAACATGTATTGGTACGAAGTCTTGCCTTGCTCCAGACGGTTGGACAACGCCCAATCGCCTACTAGCGTAGTCAAGGCTTCGACTTGCGTTTGCGCTTCTCTCAGTCGGTTCTGTCCCAACAGGTGGACGATGCTTTGATACTGTTCGTTGATGGATGCTTCGTTCATATTCCTATACGATGGATGGAGTTAGATAGATCCTTTCACCCTTAGAAGCGCACTTGCACTTGGGTTTGCAACAGGTTGGATGCTTCGCGGTGTTTGGGGTCGCGGTAAGTATATTGCAGTTGCAGGCGACATTTGGGATAGAACCACCACTGCACGCCGGCCACATAGTTAGTCTGCTTATCCTTCAAAGTCTTGTTGCGGTTGAAGTAATCGTAAGAAGCAATGATGTCAAACTTGGGCAACACATGGATGGAAGCCGTCAGGTAATAGCCGTCGCTGCGCACATGCCCGTCCTTGCCATAAAGATACTCCGTGCGGATGTCAATAGGCTTGAACTGGAGCTTGAGGCTGGCAGCCCAGCGGTTGCGGTCGTAATTTTCGCCTACCTTTATATCCGGATTGACAGCCGACGTTGCTATGGCATGTCCCTTTCCCTTGACAAACGAACCGCCTATGGTGAGCCATTGCAGGGGATGTGCCTGCAAGGAACCGACAATGTCCTTCTGGTTGTTTCCATCCTTTTTGTTGATGCCTTGTCCATTCATCACGGCCAAGTGATAAGTGAACAACTTATTGAAAAGATCGCCGTAAACCATAAGTCCCAAATCACGGCCGGAATGCGATCCATACAAAGGGTCGCTGCCGTCGTATCCGGACAGGTAGTTCGTGGCCTGCGAGTTACAATTGATAAGTTCCAGTACACAAGGAGACAAGGGGTTCTCGAAAGTGAACATGGTCTTAAACTGGCCAACGCGCACCGTCAGCTCCGGCAGGAACTGATACTCCGTATAGGCTTCCAACACCTTGCTTGTATTGGCAAAGCTATACATGAAATAGGCCGTCCAATGGTCTGTAATCTTGCCGCGCACCATCAGGATGGCACGTTTGATGTCAAAGGTATTGGTCTTGGTATCCGCTTCATCTTCATACGTGTAACCCAGTTGGGCATATCCTTCCACGGTCAATCGTTCTTTCAGCGTGTTCACCACGTTGTTCACGGTGTTTTTATTTCCTTTCTCTTGAGCAGCGGCAAAGCCGGTTGCCAACAGAAGCAGCAGGAAGGGAATGAGTCTTTTCTTCATAATGACTAAGTTTCGTATATTATATAAATGTGGTTTCCGTCTTTTGCCATGATACAATCGGAATGGCAGTTGCCCTCCATCTGTGATTCGACAAAAACAAAGGCAATCCGGACGTTTCCGCCGGATTGCCTTGGGATGAAAAGGTATCAGTGATTATTCATTGATAGCTGCGATACCCGGAAGAATCTTTCCTTCGATGGCCTCCAGCAATGCGCCGCCGCCGGTGGATACATAGGATACTTCCTTGGCCAAACCAAACTTGTTGACGCAAGCCACAGAGTCGCCGCCGCCTACCAGCGAGAAGGCGCCATTCTTCGTAGCCTCTACAATGGCATCGGCTACCGCGCGGGAACCGTGCGTAAAGTTGTCGAACTCGAATACGCCCGTCGGGCCGTTCCAAAGGATGGTCTTAGAACCTTTGATGACATTGGCAAAGATTTCTTCTGTCTTCGGGCCTATGTCAAGACCTTCCCAACCATCGGGAATTTCATTGACTGCGCAAAACTGGGTATTGGCATCGTTGGAGAACGAATCGGCCACCTTGGCATCTACAGCCAGTACCAGGTTCACACCTTTGTCCTTAGCCTTCTTCATCAGGTCGAGAGCCAGATCCAGCTTGTCATCCTCGCAGATAGAGAGACCGATCTTGCCACCCATGGCCTTGGTGAAGGTATAAGTCATGCCACCGGCAATGATGAGGTTGTCCACCTTGTTCAGCAGGTTCTCGATGATTTCGATCTTCGAAGAAACCTTCGAGCCGCCCATAATAGCAGTGAAAGGACGATGGATGTCGTTCAGCACCTTGTCTACGGCCTTTACTTCCTTCTCCATCAGATAGCCGAACATCTTGTGGTCCTTGTCGAAATACTTGGCAATAAGGGCAGTGGAGGCATGTGCGCGGTGAGCAGTGCCGAAGGCGTCGTTCACGTAGCAGTCTGCATACGAAGCCAACTTCTTGGTGAATTCCTTTTGGCTTTCCTTGACGGCCTTCTTGGCGGCTGCCTTCTCCTCATCCGTAGCATCTTCGGCCAAGCCACGGGGCTTGCCTTCTTCTTCGGCATAGAAGCGGAGGTTCTCCAGCAGCAGGACTTCGCCCGGCTTCAGGGCAGCAGCCTTTACGGCAGCCTCTTCGCCCATGCAGTCGTTGGCAAATTGCACTTCAACGCCCAACAACTCGTTCAGGTGCTTCAAGATATGCTTCAAGGAGAATTTCTCGGCCACGCCTTTCGGGCGGCCCAGGTGAGAACCGATAATGATGCTGCCACCATCGGCCAGGATCTTCTTCAGCGTGGGCAGGGCGGCACGCATACGGGTATCGTCTGTGATGTTGAAGTTCTCGTCCAGAGGCACATTGAAGTCTACACGGACGAATGCCTTTTTACCGGCAAAGTTGAATTGATCAATTGTCATAACCTTATATTTTTAGATTAAAAGTGTTACTTTCTTATCTTTCTGCTTTATTGCCGCAAAGTTAGCATTTATTTCTTTTTTCCAATCAAGAAATGTCTTATTTCTTTGCGTCTTCTTTGCTATCTTTATGAACTTTATACTTTTGGCCGTAATATTGGCACAGTAGACGCAGGCCACACTGGTCACATTTCGGGGTTCGGGCCAGACAAGTGTAGCGTCCGTGCAGGATAAGCCAATGGTGGGCAATAGGTATGTCGGCCTCCGGAATGTTCTTCACCAGCTCCTTTTCCACGCTGAGGGGAGTGGTGCATTGCCCGGATACCAACCCCAGGCGGTGGCTCACGCGGAACACGTGGGTATCCACCGCCATGGCCGCTTTGTTGAAGGCTACGGACTGGACAACATTGGCCGTCTTGCGCCCCACGCCGGGCAGTTTCAGCAGGTCGTCCATCGTGTCGGGCACTTGGCCGTGGAAATCGGACTGCAACATGCGGGCCATCCCCACCAAATGCTTGGCCTTGTTATTGGGATAGGAGACGCTGCGGATGTATTCGAAGACCGCCTCGGGCGTGGCAGCAGCCATCACTTCCGGCGTAGGGAAGGCAGCGTAGAGAGCCGGCGTCACCTGGTTCACCCGCTTGTCCGTGCATTGGGCGGAGAGTATGACCGCTATCAACAGTTGGAAGGGGCTTTCGTAGTGCAGTTCCGTCTCGGCCACGGGGACATGCTCGCGAAACCAAGCTAGTATCTTCTCGTATCTTTCTTTTCTTCTCATCGCAATTTATTCTTATGATAATGTGGCGACACCTTCAGACGGAAGTAGAAGGCGGAGACAATGGTGAGGCAGGCGCCAAACAGGTAGGCACGGTCGAAGCTGCTGACCTCGGCAATGTAGCCTCCCGCCAGCATGCCGATGCCTATGCCCACGTCCCACGACGTCAGGTAGGTGGAAGTGGCCGTGCCGCGTTGCTTGTTGGGAGCCAGATTGACAAAGAGCGTATTATAAGCCGGGAACATGATGCCGAAGCCCACGCCCAACGCCAAAGCAATGCCAAAGAACAACACGCCGCATATCCCGGCGTCCCAACGGACGACATAGACGCATCCCGCCAGGAGGAAGAAGCTGAGGATGACCAGATACAGTCCCGCGCCGATGACTTGCGTAATCTTGCCATGGTCCACCAGACGCCCCGAGAAGAGGCGCGACACCGCCATGCCCACCGCCATGAACGTAAAGAAGAATCCCGTGGACACATCCAACCCTATCTGACGCGCATACATGGCCACATAGTTGGTGGTCATGCCATAGGGGATGGACAGCAACAGCAGGCTCAACCCCGCAGGCATCCCCTTGAGCAGGATGAAGCGATCTAGCGAGATGGGGTCGCGGCGAACGGGCGGTTTGTAGGGAGTCTTCACCAACGAGGCGCAGAGCATCCCCAGCAGGCACGAAGCCAACGAGGTGCAGAAGATGACGGGATAACCCGTGCCGGCATCGTGCATGAACAGTCCCACCATGGGGCCGATGGACATGGCCGTGTTGTTGGCCAAGCCATAGTAGCCCAAGCCCTCGCCACGGCGCGAGGAAGGCATGATGTCGATGACGATGGTGTTGCCCCCGACTGTCACCGTGCCGAAGGCCACGCCGTGGACAATGCGCAGCAGGATGAACAGAGTCAGCGTGCCCGCCACCAAGTAGCCTCCGAAGATGGCTGTGAACACGAAGTAGGCCACCAGGTACAGGGGCTTGCGGGCAAACGTGTCCAGCAGGTAGCCGGAGAAGGGGCGGATGCAGAGCGCCGCGATGGTGTAGCACGACAGCACGATGCCGATGGTAGCCTTGTCCGCGCCGAACACCTCGTCCAGGTAGAAGGGAAGCACCGGCATCATCAGCCAAAAGCCGAAGTACAACAAGAAGTTGGCTGCCAGGATGAAGCAATAGCTGGGGGTGACGAGTCTGTCTTTCATACTCAGTAGGCGGCCTCGAACTCGCGCAGGAACCGCGTGTCGTTCTCCGAGAACATGCGCAGGTCTTTCACCTGATACTTCAGGTTGGTGATGCGCTCGATGCCCATGCCCAGGGCGTAGCCGCTATACACCTTGCTGTCTATGCCGCAAGCGTCCAGCACGTTGGGGTCCACCATGCCGCAACCCAGGATTTCCACCCATCCCGTATGCTTGCAGAAGGGACATCCCTTGCCGCCGCAGATGTTGCAACTGATGTCCATCTCGGCGCTCGGCTCGGTGAAGGGGAAGTAAGACGGGCGCAAGCGGATCTTGGTGTCGCTGCCAAACATCTCTTGCGCAAAGAGCAGCAGCACCTGCTTCAGGTCGGTGAAGGAGACTCCCTTGTCGATATACAAGCCTTCCACCTGATGGAAGAAACAGTGCGCGCGGTAGCTGATGGCCTCGTTGCGGTAGACGCGCCCCGGACAGATGATGCGGATGGGCGGCTGCGCGTGCTCCATGGCGCGCACCTGGACGCTGCTGGTGTGCGAACGGAGAATGATGTTCTTCGTCACGTCGTCCGGGTGGACGTTGACAAAGAAAGTGTCCTGCATGTCGCGTGCCGGATGGTCGGCGGCGAAGTTCAACTTGGTGTACACGTGCAGGTCGTCTTCCACCTCAGGGCCGTCGGCAATGTTGAAGCCCATGCGCGCGAAGATGTCGATAATCTCGCTCCGGACAATGCTCAGCGGGTGCCTCGTGCCCAAGCCGACGGGATAGGCCGTGCGTGTCAGGTCCAGATCGTCCAGGCCCGTGTCCTGCGTGGCAAACTGTTCGCGCAGGGCGGCAATCCGTTCCTGGGCCTTGGCCTTCAACTCGTTGAGGCGCATGCCCACCTCCTTCTTTTGCTCGGCGGGCACGTTGCGGAAGTCGGCCATCAGCTCGTTGATGGCGCCCTTCTTGCTGAGGTATTTGATGCGCAGCGCCTCCAGCTCGTCGGCATTCGAGGCTTGCAGTTGTTCCACTTCTTGCAGAAGTTGTTCTATCTTTTCTATCATATCCGTGTATGGTTTATATTCATTCTTGTATGAGCGGTGCAAAGATACTACTTTCTCCTATTATATATAAACAAGGAGGCGGATTTCTTTTCACCCGCCCCCCGCCGGGCACGGCGCAGGGCCAAGGGCCGGCCCCTCCATAGCGCACAAACCCGGTCGTCGCATGGGTCAGAAGCGGTCCGCCACCCGTGTCAGAACTCTGCCGGTGCCTTTGTCTGTCCTATATTTCCAGGCTGGAAACATACATTTCCAAGCTGGAAACTTACATTTCCAGGCTGGAAACTTACATTTCCGGTCTGGAAATACAGTTGAGATACGGATGCCGGCATATTTCTCGGACTGATGAAGGGGGACTTTACACACGGATGTAGGACTATTTGCCGACAGGGGCGGCGGCCCGGCCTTCCGCCGGGAGGGGACAAAAAAAAAGACCGCCTGTGTGTGGCAGCCTTTTCATGTTTGTGTAGGGATTCATGCCCTTCTTACTGCTTGGATGCTTCCAGAGATGCCTTGCGGAATTCTTTCATCACCTTCTCAATTTCCAGCGAGCTCTTGCGGGCACGTGTACCGGCAGCTTTGTTGCCATTCTCCAGTTGAGCCTTGGCGTCCTTCTCGAACTCGGCATACAAGGCTGCTACTTTTTCAATCAGTTCTTTCATAATCCTTTTTATGTTACTTCATTTATAATGTTTGGCAAAAATACACTCTTTCCTGAAATAATCGCAGAGAAAAAGTAATTTTTTTAAGAGAATGGGACGTTTTTTTGCCGAAGGCAGTATATTCGGCGTTTTTTATCTACTTTTGCGGGCATGAAACAGATGACGGACACCGAATACATACGCTCCCTCATAGCCGAGGGCGAACACCAGCATCAGGACTTCAAATTCGAGATTTCCGATGCCCGCAAGATTGCCAAGACGCTCTCCGCCTTTGCCAACGCCGAGGGCGGCCGGCTGCTGATAGGGGTGAAGGACAATGGCAAGATTGCCGGGGTGCGTTCGGCCGAAGAGCAGTACATGATAGAAGCGGCCGCGCAGGTCTATTGCACGCCTGGCGTGGAATGCACGATGCAGGCATACGTGGCCGAAGGGCGCACGGTGTTGCTGGTCGATGTGCCCGAAAGCCTCCGCAAGCCCATCTATGCCAAAGACGAGAGCGGGCGCGGGTGGGCCTACATCCGCATCGCCGACGAGAACATCCTGGCCACGCCTGTCCACCTGCGCATCTGGCAGCAGAGCGGCAACCCGCAAGGCGAGCTGACGGAGTTCACCGAACGCGAGCAACTCTTGCTCCGCCTCTTGGAGGAGAACGAACGCCTTTCTTTGGGCAAGTATTGCCGTTTGGCAAACATTTCGCGCCGCTCTGCCGAACATTTGATGGCCCGCCTAGTGCGCTATGGCATCGTCGAACCGGTCTTTGAGGCGCATAAGTTCCACTTCCGCCTGAAAAGATAGGCGCTACGTGTGCAAGATTGCAAAAAATGATTTATTTTTGCAGACAAATTAGCCGCATGCGCAGACGTGCGGCCCGAATGTCACCTAATATATAATATAATAATGTATAGTATAAAGCCGTTATGGGTATAATAGCTAGATTATTCAACAAGAACAAGGAGCAGGCTTCCGCCAAGGGCGTGGAAGACTTCATCTCCTTGACCCGCGTGTATTTCCAGTCGGTGATTGCCGTCAACCTGGGCATCACCAACATCCGCTTCATCCCGGATGTGGCCAACTTCAAACGCCTGTTCAAGATTCCTACACAGGGCGGACGCCTGGGATTGGCCGAGAAGGCCGCTTCGCGCAAGATGCTGATGAACGATTATGGCATCAGCGAGAACTTCTTCAAGGAGATTGACGCTTCGGTCAAGAAACACTGCCGCACGCAGAACGACGTGCAGTCCTACCTCTTCATGTACCAAGGCTTCTCCAACGACCTCATCATGCTGATGGGCACGCTGATGCAATGGAAGTTCCGCATCCCCTCCATCTTCAGGGGGGCGTTGCGCACCATGACCGAGAAGACCATGCACGACGTCTGCACCAAGACCGTGTGGAAGAAGGACGACGTGCACAAGACAGCCATGGCCGTGCGCCAATACAAGGAACGTCTGGGCTACTCCGAACAATGGATGTCCGAATACGTCTACAACGTCGTCATCCTGGCCAAGAAAGAACCCAAGCGCAAGGCGGAGAACGAGGAAAAGAAATAAACGAAAGGATACGACGAACAGCGCATGGAAATAGAAGAACATCCGTGGGAACCATTCTTGCCTGCCAATGCCCGTGTGTTGATGTTGGGCAGCTTTCCGCCTCAACGCAAACGTTGGTCGATGGACTTCTATTACCCCAACTGGAGCAACGACATGTGGCGCCTGACGGGCCTATTATTCTTCCAAGACAAGGATTACTTCGTAGAGGCAGGACGCAAGGCATTCTGCAAAAAGCGCCTGGTGGATTTCCTGCAAGAGAAAGGCATAGCCCTGTATGATACAGCCGTGGCCGTCCGCCGTTTGCAGGACAATGCTTCGGACAAGTACCTGGAGGTGGTCCGGCCTACGGATGTTGCCTCCTTGCTACATCGGTTGCCAGCCTGCCAAGCGGTGGTCACCACGGGCGAAAAAGCGACGGAGACCTTGTGCGCGGCCTTCTCCCTACCCCGCCCCAAGGTGGGCGACTTCGTGGGATTCCAGTTTGAAGGACGCTCCATGCGCCTCTACCGGATGCCTTCTTCATCGCGTGCCTACCCGCTGGCATTAGAGAAGAAAGCAGCCTCCTATCGTGTCATGTACCAAGATTTGGAGCTATTATGACCTACATTCGATAGAAAAAACAGAAGAATCCCTTGCAGATTTAAAACTTTGTATTACCTTTGCACCCGCAAACACGGGAGTAGCTCAGTTGGTAGAGCACCGGTCTCCAAAACCGGGTGTCGGGAGTTCGAGCCTCTCCTCCCGTGCAAGGATAATCCGATATGAATCAATGATTTGTATCGGATTTCTTGCATCTAACGGTCGGCCGCACCCTTCCTATCTAAAGACACGGAATGCTCTTCAGCTCCCTGTATAGCCGCTGCACGGGCAGCCCCATCACATTGAAGTAACTGCCGGCGATGTGCTCCACCCCGACGTAGCCAATCCACTCTTGCACGCCATAAGCGCCCGCCTTGTCCAAAGGATGGAAACGCTGCACATAATACTCGATTTCCTCGTCCGCCAAGGCAGAGAAACGCACCTCTGTCCCTACCGAGAAACTGCGCTGCCAACAGCTTGTCGTGAGGCAAACGCCCGTGAACACCTCGTGAGTCCGCCCGGACAAGTCGCGCAACATTTGTGCGGCAGCGGCCATGTCCTGCGGCTTGCCCAACACGCGCCCATCCAACCAGACAATGGTGTCCGCCGTTATCATCAATTCATTCTCTTGCAACAACGGACGATAAGCCTCGGCCTTCTCGCGGGCAATATAGAGAGGTATATCGGCCCCTTGCAACGTGTCCGGATAATCCTCGCTCACGTCGGGCAACGTGCGCACTTCGTAGTCCACGCCCAAACCGGAAAGCAACTCCTTGCGCCGGGGCGAGTTGGACGCCAGGATGATGCGATAGTTCTTCAGATTGTCAAGCATAAGTCATATTGTTCAATGATTGTATCAAAGGGGAAATCACCAACCAAAAGCGTTGTCGTCCGTCAACCAAAGGCCCTGCGACCGCAGCACCTGTTCGACCAAATCGCGCCCGCAACCGTATCCGCCGTCAGCGTGCGAGATGTAGCAAGCCACCGACTTTACCTCGGGGACAGCATCGCGTGGACAACAGGGCAAACCGCAAAGACGCATCACCGGCACGTCCGGAATGTCATCGCCCATGTAAGCAATCTCTTCATCGCGCAAGCCGTGGCGTTGACGGAAGGCTGCATAATCATTCACCTTGACGGACGAACCCAAGCAAATGTCTTCCGCCGGAATCCCCAACGCCAAGAAGCGGCGACGGACAGCTTCAGCACGTCCGCCGGTGATGATTCCTACCGGCAATCCCTTCTTGACAGCCAGCTGCAAGGCATAGCCATCCTTGACATTGACAGTGCGCAGCGGTTCGCCATCGGCATTCATGGGGATGACGGTGGCGCTCAGCACGCCATCCACGTCGAACAGCAACGCCTTGATGCGGGTCAAATCATAGTTGATGGTGCTCATTACTCTAAAACATTTATGGGGTATTGGCCATTATATCCGCGCTCATCTGCCTGTACAATTCCTGCAACCAAGGATCATCGGCCAAGAGACGCAGGTGTTCGTCCATAACGGCGCGGTCTCCCCGCACGGCCGGCCCTGTCTGGGCATCATGCGGATCGAGCGTATGCACCTTGCGCGCCGTCTCGTCGATGAGAGGCAAAAGGGCGCTGAAAGGCAGGCCATGACGAGCCAGCAAGCGGGCAGCCCGGTCGTACAAATGATTCGCAAAGTTGCATGCCAACACGGCGGCCAAGTGCAGATAACGCCGTTGGCCGGAAGTCGCTTCGTAAACGCAATCGGACAAGACGGAAGCTACGGCATGCAACAAACCGGTGCAAGCAGGGTCATTGCCCTCCACAAAGATGGGCAGGTGGGCAAAGTCCACTTCGCGCTGCTTGCTGAAGGTCTGCATCGGATAGAACACGCCATAATGCCGGACATGTCCCTGCCACAAATCCATCGGCAGGCTGCCCGCCGTGTGCACCCACAAGGCATCTTCATGGCCGGCGGTCAGCAGGGGAATAAGCGACGGCAAGGCTTGGTCGGTCAAAGCGGCTATATAGAGCCGGGCGTGCGGAGCCAAGGCGGCAGGATCGGTAGTGAAATCGGCTTCCACCTCCTGCGCCAATGCGCGGGCCGAAGCCTCTGTGCGGCTATAGACCTGCATAATGCGGAATCCCTTGCGATAGAACGCCTTGGCCAAGTTGGTCGCCAAATTGCCGGCGCCTACCATTACGATGGAGGTATCTTCAATGCTTCTTCTCATAAGGATGATTACAGGATTAGCGGCACAAAGATAATACAAAAAAACGAGATGCCGAGCAAATGCCCGGCCCTAAGCAGGGCAAACGCATCGAATTGTTCAGGATTTCCGGGAAAGGTAGCCGGGAAAACGCCGTAGTCGGCCGGAAAATCTGCCAAGGTATTGGATAAAGTTCAAACGTAGGCTGCGTTTATATAAACGTAGGTTGCGTTTTTATAAACGTAAGCTGCGTTTTTATAAACTTAGGCTGCGTTTGAACTTTTCCAACGGCATTGACAGTTTTTCCGGCGGACTTCAGAGGTTTTTCCAGCGGGAAAAGCATCCTCGCGCGCAACAAAAAAGAGGGACGCAACGGTTTTCCCTTGCATCCCTCTCCATTTGCCATGTCAGTCAGTGTGCTTACTTTATAACGAATATCTATAATACTTCGTGGATTCCATCCAATTCCGTCCCATCGCGTTGAAAAAGCGCTTCAGGGAATTACTCAGGCTCTTTTTCATAACCGTATTCGTTTAAATTCTACTTCAAAAATGTTATCCTGAAAAACTTTTGGCCTGTTTCGGGCTGCTCAAAGCAATCCCCAAGCCTTTTCTTCGTTCTCCCCGATGTGCCTCAGCGCACGGCCCAGCACCTTGAGGAATTTGTCTTTTGCCATTTTCATTTTGTTATCCTCCTACTTAAATTCTGTTATCCTATTTGTTCGTCATTGACGTTGCAAAAGTAGGGCCTTTCATGAAGAATGCAAGAGCCGGAGGGTGGAAAAACATGTTTTATAACATATTTCTTGACCTGAATCAAAAAAACGATGCGCGAAGCGCCATTTTATCGCCCATCGCCTGCCCAAACTGACATAATGACTATGACAGAAAGACAAAAGACATAAAAAAGGAAGCAAAAGGCCCAGGAGGGAGATAGGATAAGGCAACGCCATAAAACAAAATCGGCGCGGATGACGTGGCCGCACGGTTCATGTTCGTCGCATTGTCCGTGCTATCCGCGCCATCCGCGCCTAAAGACAAGAGATAAATGTTTCGATGCGCCCTATTGTTTCTCAGGCGTTTGCTCCAACGTGGCCACTACAAAAGAATAGAACTTGGCCACCGAAGGAATGTTAGCACGCTCGTCGGGCGAATGGGGCGAACGAAGCGTAGGACCAAAGGACACCATGTCCAAGTTGGGATAAGTGGCACCGATGATGCCACACTCCAGCCCGGCGTGAATAACCTTCACGGCAGGTTCCGTGCCAAATTGCTGGTGATAAGAAGCCTTCATGGCGTGCAGGATGGGCGAATCCACATTGGGTTGCCAACCGGAGTACGAGCCGCTGAACTCTACTTTCATCCCTGCCATGGAGAAACATGCCTCCAAGCTATCGGCCAGGAATTCTTTCATCGAATCCGACGAACTGCGTGCCAGGATACGGAAGTCGACCTTGCCTCCTCCGATGAGGACGATAGCCAGGTTGGACGAAGTTTCTACGGTGTCGGGCACAGTGGGAATCATCCGCATCACGCCATTTTGGCAAGCCATCAAGGCGTCTATCAGATTGTCCTGAATCTCTTCGGGCACCAAAGTTGCGGGCACAGCCACTTCCTCGGCATAGAGTTGCACGCCGCTCTCGATGGGAGCGTATTCCCCGCCGATGGTGTCGGCATAGTCCTTGATATAGTCATCCAAATCGGCCGTGTCATCCGGGTTAAAAAGCAAAACGGCATGAGCCTCGCGAGGAATGGCATTGCGCATGTTTCCGCCCTCGAAAGAAGCCAAACGGCAATCGAACTCCACCAGCAAGTCGTGCACGATGCGCGCCAGCAACTTGTTGGCATTGGCCCGTCCTTCGTTAATCTCCAATCCGGAGTGCCCGCCGCGCAATCCTTTCAACGTAATCTTGCGGGCCACCCAACCGGCTTCGGCTTCCTCTTCCTTGTATTCCATGGTGGCAGTGATGTCGATGCCGCCCGCGCAACCGATGTACAACTCGCCTTCCTCTTCCGAATCCAGGTTCAGCAGGATTTCTCCTTGCAGCACGCCGGGCTTCAAGCCGAAAGCGCCAAACATGCCCGTCTCTTCGTCCTTGGTAATCAAGGCTTCCAGCGGCCCATGCTTCAAGTCTGCGGCTTCCAGCACTGCCATGATGACAGCCACGCCCAACCCGTTGTCGGCACCGAGGGTAGTGCCCTTGGCTTTCAACCAATCGCCGTCCACGTAAGTCTCGATGGGGTCTTTGGTGAAGTCGTGCACGGTGTCATTGTTCTTCTGCGGCACCATGTCCATGTGCGCTTGCAGGATGACACCCTTGCGGTTCTCCATGCCCGGAGTAGCCGGTTTGCGGATAATGACATTGCCTGCCTCGTCCACAAACGACTCCAAACCCAAGCCTTTGCCGTAATTCACCAAATATTCTGTGATTTGCTCCACGTGTCCCGACGGACGCGGGATACGTGTAAGCTCGTAAAAATGCTTCCACACATTCTGTGGAGCCAATTCTAAGATAGTACTCATAATCCAAATATACTAAGATTGAAGTTTGTTTTCGCAAATATACTTCATTCTTTCCTATCTGCCCAACAAAGCAAGGCTTTTCTCGCGCAAAAAGTCCGTTTTTAAGCCCTGAAGCCAATGCGTGGGCGCGATTTGACGTCAGCAGGCCTGGCAACCGGCATGACCGGCATCGCCTTTTCCACGTCCACCCGCTCGATGATGCGGTACAAGTCCGCATCGTCCGACGGATTCCCCGATACCACCCTGCGCGCCATAGCCGGCAAAATGCCTGTCGCAAGAAGCGTTTTTATCCAGCGGGCGTTGGCAAAGTAGCGATCCTTATGCTCCAATGCCTCTTCCACCGCATCATGCAGCAAAGTTTCTGCCTCGGCCGTCAGTCGATAATCGTCCCTTGCCAAGGTATTCTTGGCTATCTGCATCAGCTCGTCGGCATGGTAGTCATCAAAATGGTATTGATGCGGAAAGCGGCTCCGCAAACCCGGATTCCCGTCCAGCAGCTTCTCCATCTCGTCCTTGTAGCCGGCCAGTATCACCACCAAATCCGGATGTGGTTCGGCCAGCAGTGTCAGCAGGCTTTCTATCACCCGGTTGCCATAGTCGCGCTTGTTGTCCGAATCGGTGTAAAGATTATAAGCTTCGTCAATGAAAAGCACGTTGCCACTAGCCCGCTTCAAAACGGCATTCATCCGCTCTTCTGTCTGTCCGAGGTATTCGCCCACCAACTCCCTTCGCTCCGTAGCGATCACCTCGCCTTTGGAAAGAATGCCTAAAGCATGGAATATCTTTCCTATCAGCTTGGCTACCGTCGATTTGCCCGTCCCCGGATTGCCGGTAAAGATGATGTGATGCGTAGCCTGCCCCTCGGTTGGCAATCCCAACTGCCGACGCCGCTTGTTGAACAGCATTTGACAGAAAGAAGTGTTCAGCGACTCCTTCAATGCAGTCAAGCCAACCATCGCATCCAGCTCCTTCATGCTCTCCTCAAAGATTTGCATATCGTCCGCTTCGTCGTGCCGGGCAGAAGTTTCCGAAGTGGAAGCTCCTGCGGCAGCCTCTGCCTGCAACCATTCGTCCAACCCGATGTCTTCGGGCATCGCCGTGGTCAGTTGCGCGCGGTCAGGCTTTTCTGAAGATGCCACATAATTGTCTCGTATGCGCCGTTTGAGCCGCTTCACAAATCCACGTACGACATAACGGAGCATGTCGTCCTTGCCCCAGCAGCATAATTCCTCGTAATGGCGGATGACCTGCCGGGCCAATTCATTTTCCGCGCTTTCTCCCAGCCGGAAAGTTGTTTTGCCAATCTCGCGCTGAAACGAATGAAGCATCTCGGAAACGGAAGGCTTGCCTATCTGGAAACGATAGGACGGAAGGATGTTACGCTCCAGTATTGGCGAGCAGGCAAAGAGTTGCCTCATCTCTTCCGCCGTCCCGCAAAGCGTGAGTGTCCAGAAGGTAAAATTATCCTCCACGGCATCTTCCAGAAACTTCAGGAAGACGCGCTCTTTGTCCTCGTACAACACAGATATATTATACAAGGCAATCGCTTTGCCGGAGCGGTTTTCCAAGCAGTCCAAAGGAGCTTCGCGTCCCCAGAAATCATTGCAATCCATCTCATAATAACCGGTCGTACAATAGTTCAGTAATTTAGGCAAACGTTCTGCCATGCACGTGGCGTAGTAAACATTTTCGCTCACTACCGACGCATACACATTCTCCCGCAAGTCGGCCAGGCATTGTTCTTCGCAAAAGGCGTTGTAATCGCTCTTCGGCATCAGCTTTGCCAATTGGGTCTTCAACTGCGCCATGCCGCACAAATCACGGGTGCGCTTCCATGCTTCATTCTCCATCAGACTTCTAGTCAGGCTGAACTCCATATCCGTAGAAGCCAACGGACGGCACTCGCCTTCCATTTTCACCTCGCCCTGGTAATTGAAAGCCACCGAAGCAAAAGGTACGCGGTGCTGCATCAAAACAATGGTGTAGCGGCCGGGCAACCAAATGAGTTCTGAATGGAAGTTAAAGTTGAGTGTCTGGTCATTTCGCTTCCGCCGGCCTATCAAGCGTTCGTCTTGCCCGACGACATGCCAATCTTCAGTGTAGCAGACGGCGGCAAATTCCCGTCCCGCCGGCAACGATGTTTCGCATTGGATAATCACCCGAATCAACCCCGACGAACAAGGGCCGGCTTTCAATTCATCCTCCGAGCGCGTCACGATGGCCTTCAAAACCTTGGGATGCACCATCTCGTCGCCCGGCTCTATCACCACGAAAGGCAGACAAGCATACCGCCCAAGCGGCTGAAGGCAACCGTCTTTTCCATCCGTCAAGCCGTCTGCCAGCAAGAAATAATTGCCCGGAGCCAGCGGTGCATCCAACGGTTTGAAATCATCCTGGGCGTAAAAGCCCGTTATCTGGTTGGCATGGCATTCGGTCAAAGGATGCGGGTTCCCTTCCTTATATATATAATAGGAAGTGGGGCAAACAATTTCCGGTTCGCCGCAATCCGTCACTTCCATATACAAGGAGAAACAAGCGCCTTTCGCTCCCTTGCGGTCAGCCACGAAGCAAATGTTCTTCCCCTTCTCCGGCGCTATGGATTGCGCGCCATAAGAGAATTTCATGCCCGAAAAGGAGGTTATCTCTTTGTTCCGCCGATGGGCAGGAACCACATAAGTATATCCTTGGTAGGATAGTTCACCGGCCGGAATCCTCTTAAACTGTTTGAGCGAAGTCCCATAAACAGCATCCGATTCCGACGTCAAATTCGTTTTCACATTATTATCATTGTTCATCATAGCTTTCTTGTTTTTTAAAGTGGATAAAAAATGCACCCTGAAACAGAGCGCACGTCAAACCAATGAGCCGCAGGCGGCGCATCGGGGCAGAAAAGATGCCCAACTTTTTCCGACCCCATCCCACATGGGTACTCCATACCCGTGGACCGCCGGAGGGTGTCCAATATTGCCAAAGAGCCAAATGCAACAAGGGGGCTACGATGCCAAGAGGTTATATCCCGACACCGGACGTTGCACGTTGATTCTTTGCTATTTGGACAAAGCTATGATTCATATTTCTCTAAAAGCCGCCCATAAGAGGGCGAACGGCGCAAAGATAAGAAAGTTTATTGAAATACGCAAGGGGGCATCCCTGAAAAACATCGGCGAGACCGTCCACGCAGTAATATTTGCATACATTATATTCGCTCCATGTTGCTTCCAGGTTCGTTTTTTCTTCGTTCCTAAGGAGACGAACATGAAACGAACATGGAACGAAGATGGAACGAACATGTCCCGAATTTGTCCTTAGCCGGATTTGCCCCCCAATCAGACAAGAAGGTCAAGGCATCTAAAAGTAAAATATCCGGAAAAAATCATAACCCGCCCGCCAAGTCCCCATTTCTGCCAAAGAAAGAGGGAGCTTCCGCCAAAGAAAGACAATGCCTCCGCCAAGGAAAACAGAAGCCGCATTCGACGCGCCCGGAAAAATAGCAGCGATTTCTTGGGCAAGAATTTGCCGAAGTCTCGAAAATATTTCCTACATTTGCATCTACCAACCTAACCTCCTGAGTTATGAAAGAAATTATCCGGTTCCTCGAACAGTTGGAACGCAACAATAACCGCGAATGGTTCAACGCCCACAAGGACGAGTACCGCGCGGCGCAGGCAAGGTTCGATGCCTTTGTCGGACAACTCATTGCGGGCATCGCTTCCTTTGACGACAGCATCAAGGACCTGACACCCAAAGACTGCACTTACCGCATCTACCGCGACACGCGCTTCTCGGCGGACAAACGGCCTTACAAGACGCACATCGGCGCTTTCATCTGTCCGGGCGGGAAAAAATCCGGCTATGCGGGCTATTATTTCCAGGTAGGACCGGAAGAAGACGGGTATGACTCCGGCAACATGCTGGCATCCGGCCACTACATGCTGGAGCCGGCAGCCCTGCGCACCCTGCGCGAGGACATCTGCAACGGCGACGGGGACTTTGAACGAACCTTGCTGCAAGCCCCCGACTTCCAATTGGATGATGAAGGTAAACTGAAACGTGTGCCTAACGGATTCCCCAAGGATGCCGCCTGCTCGGAATACCTGAAATACCGGACCTATTGCCTGGTGTGCTCTCCCGGCAAAGATTTTGCCTTGGCGGATAATCTGCTGGAGCGGACGGTGGACTTGTTCCGCTCGACCTACCCTTTCATTGAATACGTCAACCGCGCCATCGCCTTCACACGCGACGAGCTTTAAAACCATACGAGGATGAAACGGATTAAGCATATTGGCCTCATGGGCATGGCCGTCCTCCTGTTGTGCAGCAGCTGCTATACCAGCCGCACGTCTACAGGCGGCGATCCCGGCGCAACCCTGGCAGAAGCCGCTATCGGCGGAAACGTGGGCAGCCTGATGGGCGGGTTGATAGGCGAAAACCGCCACGGGTGGCACGGCGGATACCGGGGATCGGCCATCGGCGCCATTGTGGGCACCATTGCCGGAGCTGCCATCGGAAATGCCGCATCCCGTCCACGGGCAACAGAGGAAGAAGTGTTTGCGATAGAACGGACAAAGCCGGCACGGATGGAACCCAAACGCCGTCCCTCGACAGGCATGCAGCACCTGCGCATCCGCAATATCCGCTTCATCGATGCCAACCGCGACCACGTCATCCAGTCGGGCGAAAGCAGCAAGGTCATCTTCGAAATCATCAACGAAAGCAACCGCCCCGTGTTCAACGTCGTCCCCGTAGTGGAGGAACTGACGGGCATGAAGCGCATCTACATCTCGCCTTCGGTGATGGTGGAAAGCATCGGCCCGCACAACGGCATCAAATATACCGCTACCGTCACAGCCGGCAAACGAATCAAGACAGGAGAAATCGTGCTGCGCGTGGCCGTGGCAGACAACTTGGGACAAACCTACGACGGACAGGAATTCAGCCTGCCCACCCTGAGATAAAAGAACAAACTTTTGTATAACCCTTTAAAACCCTGCAAACTATGGCTGACAACTACCTTGAAAAGCAGTACGAAGACTACCAGGCACGCAAAGCGGCTTGGGAGTGGGAACGCAAGTATGGCAAGAAAAACAAAAAGGCCGCCCCACGGCAGCCTGAACCGGTGCTTCCTCCCCATCCGGACGATGCGGACTTCATCGAGGAAGAGGAGGAAGAAGACCGTTAGTCAAAGGCGGGAACGGGCAGGTGCATGCCTGCCATCGTCAGGCCGTTCTCTTCGGCATAGCGGATAAAGCGTCGGCGCGCCCCAATGGCAGCCTCCTTATCCATATCAAACGTGGCGCAGACCTCCGGATGCACTTTCTGGAGGGCTGCGCCGTGCATGAGGTCGCCCACCACCAACAGTCCGCCTGCCTGGAAGACAGTGTGTCCGGGCGTATGGCCCACGGCATCCATCGCCACTACCCCGCCCGGCAACGTGTCGCCGAACTGGAAAAGGTGCAGACGGTCTTTGTAAGCCTCCATCGTTGCCACTTGCTGGCGGTTGGCCTTGTCTGCCATCCAATAATCATACTCCGGCTTCGAGACATAGACCTCGGCGGCAGGGAAGACCGCTTCGCCCTCCTGGGTCAGCATCCCGCCGATGTGGTCGCCGTGCATGTGGGTCAGGTAGACGTACTTCACGTCCGCCGGGGCTATCCCGAAGGTTTGCAGGCCGGAGAGCAGGCGGCTGTCCGTAGCGCCCAAACCGGTGTCGAACAGGATGCCCGCGCCGGCCGTCTTCACATAGAACGTGCTGACCGTGGAAGGCACGCCGCCGGCCAGTCCGAGGCTGTCCATCAGCGCATCGGAGGCATCGGGAAAGAGCGTGCGAGGCATCAGGCGATCGGCTGCATTGTCCCTGATCCACATCGCCTGCACATCGCCCACTTGGACAGCCAGTGTGTACACGCTATCGCCGCGCACGGCCAGTGTGTCCGCCGTTGCTCCACTTCCTTCCGCCACTTGTTTCTTGGCGTTCCCGCCGCAAGAGGCCACCATCAAGGCAGCCGTCCCGCACAACAGATAAGTCTTGATATTCATTGCGTTTCAGTATTTGGTTGAGGCTACAAAGATAAAGGATTGCCATAGAAATGCGGCAAACCGGAAAGAAATAATGCGCCTTTTTCTTACATTTGCCCCGAAAATCCAACGAAACGATTATATGAGCATCGAACATACCGCCCCCTTCTTCTCCACCCTCCCCCGCCGGATGGACATCCCCGACGAGGACTACACCCGTGCCGAACCGTGCGT
>CALUOW010000020.1 GCA_944322365.1 uncultured Bacteroides sp. | reverse complement strand
ATTGCCTGTTATGTTCATTAAATGTTTCAATAAGCATCTTGGGCGAATCGCCTTCACCGTAATAAAGACGTTTCAGAATGTCTGCCGTAATGGGCTTGCCGTCTTGTTCCAGTTCCCGATGGATTTGGAGGACCTTTGTGCGTACCGTTTCAAGATAATGGTTCAATTCCATGTGCTTCCGGTCTTTCCCGATGGCACATTCCTTTCCGGAATTCCATTTTTCTACCTCGATGCTGCGCTTGATTTGGATTTCGGCTCTCTTGCCATTGACTGTGATGCGCATACAGATGGGAGCTTCCCCGTTTTTGAGGAGCTTTGATTTCTTCAGAAAGAAGAGTACAGTAAAATAGTTTCTTTGCATTGCCATACCTGCCTAATTTTTAGGGTGTAAAAATACTGTTTTATCAGGCAGTTGCAAGTTTGCAAAATACAGAAAATCAGAGAAGTATAATACAAATAGGTGGACTTTGTTTCGGTGGAAATCAAGTCCACCTATTTCACCTGTTTTTATTGCCCCATTTTGCCCCGAAATGCAGGTGGGGGAACAAAGAAAAACCGCTGATAATGATTGATTATCAGCGGTTTTCTTTGTTTTACCATTTGTTTAAGTGATCCGCTTGGGGCTCGAACCCAAGACCCCAACATTAAAAGTGTTGTGCTCTACCTGCTGAGCTAGCGAATCAAACCTTATTGCTGTTAAGCGAGTGCAAAGGTAGGCATTTTTTCTGAATGTGCAATAGCTTTAGCCGTTTTTTTCGATTTTATTTTTTCTTTCATTGCGTGAGTGGCTGATTTACAGGAGGGTGCTTGCGGCGAATATCTTCCCCATCAATGATGTACCGTTGGTAATAAGAGAGCATAAGGGTGGTCAAAGGCAGGGCGATGATCATGCCCAGCATCCCCATCAACGATCCCCATACGGACAACGAGAGCAGGATAATGGCCGGATTCAGCCCTGTTATCTTACCCATGATGCGGGGCACAAGCAGCATGTCTTGAATGGCTTGAACAGTTACAAACACAATAACGGCGCCCAACAAAATGAGCCAAAAGTTGCCTCCGGTATCGGACGCCTTCAAGATGGCCAGAATGACCGTAGGCACATAACCAATGACTTGCAAGTAAGGCACCATGTTGAGCAAGCCGATGAGCAACCCTAGGGCAATGGCCATCGGGAAGTCGATGATGAGGAAACCGATGGCATGCAGGATGCCCACGCAGAAAGCCACCAAAGCCTGCCCACGAAAATAGCGGTTCATACCATCTTTCACATCATTGAAGATACCCACCACGATGGGGCGATAGCGCCGGGGAACCAGATGCACCCAACCATTGGCGATGCTTTCATAATCCAACAAAATGAAAACCACATAGAGCAACACCATGAAGATGGTGAAGAAACTGAAGAGGATATTGACCGATTCGGCCAACAGCCCCCAGACACGGGGCAAGGCTTCTTTCAGGGCCGTCAGAATGTCGCTGCTATTCAACACCTCGGCCAAGGCTTGGCGATCCACATGCTCGTGCAGGAACTCTGAAAGCAATTGCGGGATATTGCTCCCCCGGTTGCCATACGAGAAATACTCTACCAGCAAGTCCTTCAATCGGCCGAATTCTTGTATCATTGGCGGCACTAGCAGATAGAAAGCCAAGGCGCCTACCGCCAAAAGCGCCAACAAGACGCAAAAGATGGATACCGCCCTGTTTTTCAACCGCAAACGATATTGTACGAACGTGACCGCCGGATAAAGCAGATAGGCAATGAGCCATGCCACGAAGAAGGGCAGCAGCACGCTGCTCAACCGCTTGAACAACCACAGGATACCCATCAAAATCAATACCACGATGACACCCCGGATGAAACTATCGAAAGTAATTTTTTTGCGCTCCATAATATTTCGTTTTTAAGAAGGATTACTCTCAAGCCGCCAGTCGGCTTCCGCTTCCGTGCGGAGAACGCGCCGGTAACACTCCCTGCACAAAGGCTCGTATTGAGCCGTCTCGCCCAAAAGCACTTGCCGGTCGCTCTTCACGGTGCGATGCGAGAAAGTGGCCAGCTCGCCGCACTTCACGCAGATGGCATGCACCTTGGACACTTCGTCGGCAATGGCGCACAAACCCGGCATAGGCCCGAACGGACGCCCCCGGAAGTCCATGTCCAAACCTGCTACAATGACCCTCACCCCACTGTCCGCCAACTGGTTGCAAACATCTATCAATCCATCGTCAAAGAATTGCGCCTCGTCAATGCCCACCACATCCGCCTCCGACGTGAAAAGCAAGATACTGGCCGACGAATCCACGGGCGTGGACGAAAGAGCGTGGCTGTCGTGCGACACCACGTCGTCCTCCGAATAACGCGTGTCAATGGCAGGCTTGTAGATCTCCACCCGTTGACGAGCAAACTGGGCACGCCTCAGACGGCGTATCAGTTCTTCCGTCTTGCCGGAAAACATAGAGCCGCAGATGACCTCTATCCGCCCCCGGCGCCGCGTTTCTTGTATATGATCTTCCGAAAATACTACCATAATTAATAATGTATATCCGATTCTTCGGCAAAAATACAATTTTTCTGCATACATCGGGCATCCGAGATAGCGCAGAGAAAGAAAATAAGGGCAAAACTCAGACTTTTAACCCAATTCCCAATTTATTTCAGTATTTATTTCTACTTTTGTATCCAAAGACTTGTCAAGACATTGGGTATGCAAACTATTTTGAATGACATAGAGTTGGACGTTGCCGAACTGAAGTGCCTGATTCAGGCCCTGTCGGTCGGACATGACCCCAAACTGGCCGTCGTGGCCGGACGTAACATTTGCCGGATGAAGCAACGGTTGGACGAATTGCAACAAGCCCTAGGACAACCGGAAGCGCCGGCTCGCGCCCCAGAACCCTCCCCTGCACTCGCCGAGGAAAAGGAGACGCCTTGTCCGCGACAAGACGATGCCTTGTCCGCGACGAGTGAAATCCTCGCTCCTGAGGCAGGCAGCAATGCCATCCTAGGCGAACGCATCCGCCCCGCACGAGACCTGCGCCATGCGCTCAGCCTGAACGACACCTTCCGCTTCGCGCGCGAATTGTTCGAAGGGGATGCCTCCCGCTTGAACCGCTTTTTGACGCAACTGGGCGACGCATCCACGCTGGACAAAGCCTTGGAATTGCTGCGAGACGAAACGCAGGCAGCGGAAGATAACACGGCTTTGACCGATTTTGAAGAACTGTTGAAAAAATACTTTGACCAATGAGCGATTCGGGAAAACTATACGTCGTGCCCACCCCGGTGGGCAATCTGGAAGACATGACTTTCCGCGCCATCCGCGTGCTGAAAGAGGCCGACCTTATCCTGGCCGAAGACACGCGCACGTCGGGCATCCTGCTGAAACACTTCGAAATAAAGAACGCGATGCAATCCCACCACAAGTTCAATGAACATAAAACGGTGGAAAGCGTTATTACTAGGATAAAAGCCGGCGAAACCGTGGCACTCATCTCGGACGCAGGCACGCCGGGCATCTCAGACCCCGGCTTCCTGCTGGTGCGCGAATGCGCCCGCAACGGCATCGAGGTGCAATGCCTGCCGGGCTCCACCGCTTTTGTCCCCGCCATTGTGGCTTCGGGCTTGCCGGACGACCGCTTCTGCTTTGAAGGCTTCCTGCCCCAGAAGAAAGGGCGGATGACGCGCCTGCAAGCCTTGGCCGACGAGAAACGGACGATGATTTTCTATGAATCGCCCTACCGGCTGGTGAAGACATTGACACAATTGGCCGAGTGTCTGGGCGGGGAAAGGCAAGCCTCCGTCTCGCGCGAAATCTCGAAAATACACGAAGAAACCGTGCGCGGCACCTTGACCGAACTGGCCGAACACTTCACGGCCAACGAGCCACGAGGCGAAATCGTCCTTGTGGTGGCCGGGGCAGACGAATGAGAAACAATTTTATTTATCAACCATAAAGAACAAAGCGTATGAAAAAACTCGTATTATCCGTAATGGCGTGCGCGGCCTTGTTGGCCTCGTGCGACGGCCTGTCGGGCGGCAAAAACCAATTGCAAGCAGAAAACGACTCGCTGAAAACCATCCTGAACCAAAGGGATGCCGAACTGGACGAAATGATGGGCACCTTCAATGAAATCTCCGAAGGTTTCCGCCAAATCAATGCAGCCGAAAACCGTGTGGATTTGCAACGCGGCGCCGTGGCCGAAGGCTCGTTGAGCGCAAAAGAGCAAATCGCCTCCGACATTGAGTTCATCCGCAATCAAATGGAAGAAAACCGCCAACAGATAGCCAAATTGCAAGAGCAATTGAAATCCAGCCGCTACAACTCGGCACAACTGAAAAAGGCTGTCGAGTCGCTGACCAAAGAATTGGCCGAAAAAACCCAACGCATTGAGGAATTGCAAGCCGAATTGGCCGAAAAGAACATCCGTATCCAGGAGTTGGATGCCGCCGTCACCGGATTGACTGCCGAAAAAGAAACCCTGACCGCCGAAAACGAAGCCAAGGCGCAAACCGTGGCCGCCCAAGACAAGGCATTGAACGCCGCTTGGTTTGTGTTCGGCACGAAGAAGGAACTGAAAGACCAACACATCCTGAGCAACACAGGCCTCTTCAAGAAAGGCGACGTGATGCAAGATGCTCAAATCAACAAGGATTACTTCACGCAGATAGACATCCGCACGACGAAGGAAATCAAGCTCTACTCCAAGGATGCCGAGTTGCTGACCACGCATCCGGCAGGCTCGTATGCCTTTGAGGAAGACGACAAAGGCCAACTGACGCTAAAGATTACCAACCCGGCAAACTTCTGGAGCGTCTCCAAATACCTTGTCATACAGGTCAAGTAAACGTGGCAAACCGATACAAAAACCTGTTTTTCGACCTGGACGATACGTTGTGGGCCTTCTCGGAAAATGCGCGTGACACGTTCGAAGAAATGTACGGGAAGTACCATTACGAACGCTACTTCGACTCATTCGAACACTTCTACAGCCTCTATACGCGCCGCAACCTCCAACTGTGGGAAGAATACGGACGAGGCCTCATCACGAAGGACGAACTGAACCGCCAACGCTTCTTCTACCCCCTGCAACAAGCGGGGGTGGAAGATGCGGGGTTGGCGCAAGCCTTTTCCGACGACTTTTTCAAAGTGATACCCACCCGGAAAAAATTGATGCCCCACGCCCGCGAAGTGCTGGAACATCTCTCCGGGAAATACCGCCTCTTTATCCTCTCCAACGGCTTCCGCGAGTTGCAACATTGCAAGATGCGCTCGGCAGGCATCGATGGCTACTTCCGCCAAGTGGTGCTGTCCGAGGACATCGGCATCCTGAAGCCCCGCGTGGAGATTTTCCACTTCGCCCTTTCGGCCACGCAATCCCAATTGCAAGAGTCCCTGATGATTGGCGATAGTTGGGAGAATGACATCTGTGGGGCGCGAAACGCCGGCATGGATCAAGTGTATTACCATCCGTCGGAGCATACGCCCCTGCCTTTCCGCCCTACCTACCACATCGCCGACCTGCGCGAACTGACCACCTTCCTATAAATTTCAAGCAAAACGGCCGGAAAAACTACCCAAAGTACGGACAAGAATCTCCCTTGCCCGCTCGGAAAGTTTAAACTTAGGCTGCGTTTATATAAACTTAGGTTGCGTTTTTATAAACGTACGGTGCGTTTTTATAAACTTAGCCTGCGTTTAAACTTTATCAGCTACCTTTCCGGTTTTTCCCGTGGACTTTGAAGTTTTTCCGGCGGACAAGTCCGTTTTTTCCTTCGCATCAACCCAACGACCCGGATAAGAGTCTAGCGTTGCGCGTCTTGGCTATAAGAATAGGGGAAATCGGCTGGCTGCGTGCCGCGCGTGGTGTTGGGCACGCTATCCATTTGGAGCACCAGCTCGCCGCCTTGCAGCAATTCGTCATGCGTCAGATAATTGCGCGTCAATTCCTGGCCGTTCAGCATGGCACGACGGATGTAGCAGTTGCGAGGGCTATTGCCATCGGCGCGGATAACGAAAGTTCTGTCATCGGGCAACATCAACGTGGCCTTGTCGAAGAGGGGACTGCCCAAGACATACTGCCCCGTGCCGGGACAAACAGGATAGAACCCCAAGGCGCTAAAGACATACCACGCAGAGGTTTGCCCATTGTCCTCGTCGCCGCAATAACCAGCCGGGCCGGAGTTGTAGAGGCGGTCCATCACCTCGCGCACGCGCTGCTGGGCTTTCCAAGGCTGACCCACGTAATCATATAAATAGATGGCGTGCTGCACAGGCTGGTTGCCGTGGGCATACTGGCCCATGTCGAGCGCCACCATCTCGGCAATCTCATGGATAACAAAGCCGTAGGTGCCATAATTATAGATATTGGGGGCGGCAAACATCGAATCAAGGCGCGCCGCCATGACTTCGTGCCCGCCCATCAGACGGGCCAATCCTTCGGGGTCGTGCAGGACGCTCCATGTCCAATGCCAAGAACTTCCTTCGGTGAAAGGGCCGCCCCATTCTGTCGCATCGAAATCCTTGCGCCAACGCCCCTTCGCATCTTTGGCCCAAACAAAACCTTTTTCGGGATAGAAGACATTGCGGTAGTTCTGCGCCTTGCGGTAATACTCCTCGGCAATGTCCGTGCGCCCCAAGGACTCCGCAAAGCGGGCCAGGCACCAGTCGGCATAGGCATATTCCAACGTCTTGGCCGTGGCTTCGGGCACTTCCGGATAAGGGACGTAACCCAGCGAATCGTACCACTGATAGCCGTCGCGCCCCACGGAAGGAATGTCGGGGTGGCGTGCCTGCGTCTGGTGAAGCATGGCCTCCAGCATCCCATCGGCATAAACGGAGCGAATGCCTTTCAGCCAGGCATCAGTCACGATAGAGATGGAATTGTTGCCTATCATGCAACCGCGATGGCCGGGGCTTGCCCACTCCGGCAAGAAGCCACTCTCTTCGTAGACGCGCAAGAGGGATGGCAGGACAGCTTCGCTTACTTCGGGATAAAGCAAAGTAAAGAGCGGGTGCACGGCGCGGAAGGTGTCCCAAAATCCATTGTCGGTATAAAGTTCGTAACTATGCACCTGTCCGTCGTAAGGACTGTAATAGAGAGGTTCGCGCAAAGAACCTTCCTCGGTCAGACGGCGGGGAAAGAGCAACGTGCGATAGAGGCAAGAGTAGAAGGTGCTGCGTTGTTCGGGCGTGCCTCCTTCGATACGGATGCGCCCCAGGAGATCGTTCCAGATACAACGGGCATTGTTGGCCGCGCCCTCCAAGTCAGACCAATACTCCGGACCGCGCTCCAGGTTCAAGGCAGCTTGTTCGGGACTGATGAACGACGAAGCCGTGCGGACAGTCAGCTTCTCGTCCGGCGGCAAGTCAAAACGAATACAAGCGATGCTGCCGCCCTGCGTGGTGTCCGCTTCAATAATCGGCTGGTCGAATTTGACTAGGAAGTAATTGGCAAAGTTATCGGGCACGCCACCGTTGTTATAGCGCGAGATGCCCCGCACAAAGCCCTCCTCGCAATCCACTTCGACGGTGCCGCTGCGGTCGTAAGCATCCACCACGAGGTATTGCCCTTCTGTATCAGGCCAGGTGATTTCCAACAATGCGCCCAAGTAGGCAGGCGCCAAAGCGACGGTCACGCCATTATCCATCTTCACGCGATAGCAATAAGGAGTGGCTTGTTCGTTGCTGTGTTTGAAGGGTACGCCACGCTCGCGGCTGTCCGTCTTCGGTTCGCCCAACAGTGGCATGATGGAGAAAGTGCCGTAGTCGTTAATCCACGGACTAGGCTGATGAGTCTGCCTGAAGCCGCGCAACAGGGTGTCGGCATAAGTGTACATCCAGCCGCTGCCGTTCTCGCCCGTCTGCGGACTCCAAGCATGCAGGCCCCAGGGGATGGCCACGGCAGGATAGGTGTTACCATGCGAGAATTCAAAAGTTGATGCCGTGCCCATCAGCGGGTTAACCGCATCTACAGGCTGCATGGCCGTTTCGCGTTCAACCTGTAGGCTGCACGAAACTAACAGGGACACTCCGAGAAGAAAGATGAGAAAATGTTTCATGATGGTATTAAAATAAAACAACAAGAAAGCCGCGCCGGGATACAGCCCAAACGCGGCTTGGATAAATGAGCATGAAAAAATGTAATGAAAATCAATTAGCCATGTCCGAGATAAACTTGATGCGCACCAAGCGGACTTCTTCTTCCGTGAAGTCGTCGCCCAATTCTTCCAACGCCTCTTCTATGTCGTCTGTAGTAGACTCCTTGAAATAATCATAGATATCCAGCATGTGGTCTTCGTCCATGATGTCCTCCAGAAAGTAGTCGATGTTCAACTTTGTACCGGAGTAGACAATGGCTTCTATCTCGTCCAGCAGTTCATCGAACTCGATGCCCTTGGCATTGGCGATGTCGTCCAGCGCCACCTTGCGGTCGATGGATTGGATGATGGATACCTTCAACTTCGACTTGTTGGCCACGGTGCGGACACGGAGGTCTTCGGGACGTTCAATTTCGTTCTCTTCGCAATGCCGTTTGATGAGCTTGCAAAACTCCTCGCCATAACGTTTGGCTTTGCCGGCGCCTACGCCAGGGATATTCTGCAACTCCTCCAAAGTTATCGGATAGATAGTGGCCATGGCCTCCAACGACGGGTCTTGGAAGATGACATAAGGCGGCACTTGCAGCTGCTTGGAAAGCTGCTTGCGCAAGTCCTTCAGCATGGAGAACAATGCCGGGTCTACGGCACAAGCCCCGCTCCCCCGCATGGGCGCTTCTTCTTCCACCTCCTCGAAGTCTATGTCTTCCGTAATCTTGAAGGACTTGGGATGCTTCAGGAATTTGTGCCCGGCTTCGGTCACTTTCAGCAAACCGTAGTTTTCCACATCCTTGCTCAGATAGCCGGCAATCAACGCTTGGCGGATGACGGAGTTCCATGTACGGTCTTCCTCACCCATGCCTGTACCGAAAACTTCCAGGTCTTCGTGGCGATGCGCAAGCACGTCGGATGTCTCCCGACCTTGTATAACATCTATAATATAGTCCGCTTTGAAATTTTCTTTCACCGCGAGGATAGCCTCGATAACGGTGCATAATAACTCTTGAGCTTCCACTTGTTTTTTGGGATTTAAACAATTGTCACAATTTCCACAATTATCCTCCGTGTACTCCTCGCCGAAATAGTGAAGCAGCGTCTTCCTGCGGCACACGGAAGATTCGGCGTAAGCAGCAGTTTCCAGCAGAAGCTGCTTACCAATTTCCTGCTCTGCCACAGGCTTTCCTTGCATGAACTTCTCCAGTTTCTGCAAATCTTTGTTCGAGTAGAATGTAATGCATTGTCCTTCGCCTCCGTCACGGCCGGCACGACCTGTTTCTTGATAATATCCCTCCAAGCTCTTGGGCATGTCATAGTGTATCACGAAGCGCACGTCCGGCTTGTCGATGCCCATGCCGAAAGCAATGGTGGCCACAATGACGTCGATGCGCTCCATCAGGAAGTCGTCCTGGTTCTGCGTGCGCGTGGCAGAATCCATGCCGGCGTGGTAGGGACGAGCGTTGATGCCGTTGGCTTGCAATATCTCGGCCAGTTCTTCCACCTTCTTCCGGCTGAGGCAATAGATGATGCCCGACTTCTCCGGATTGGCTTTGATAAACTTGATGATATCTTTGTCGATATTGTTGGTCTTGGCACGTACTTCGTAATAAAGATTCGGGCGGTTGAACGACGACTTGAAAACTTTGGCGTTTACCATGCCCAGGTTCTTCTGGATGTCATGCTGCACCTTGGGAGTGGCCGTAGCCGTCAGAGCAATTACCGGCGCTTGGCCTATCTCGTTGATGATGGGGCGGATGCGGCGGTACTCCGGACGGAAGTCGTGCCCCCACTCCGAAATACAGTGCGCCTCGTCCACGGCATAGAACGAGATTTTCACAGTCCGCAAGAACTCAACGTTCTCATCCTTCGTCAACGACTCAGGGGCGACGTAGAGCAGTTTGGTCTTTCCGCTCATAATATCGGTCTTTACCTGCTCGATGGCTCCCTTGTTCAGGGAAGAATTGATGAAATGCGCCACGCCGTCTTCTTCGCTGTAGTTGCGCATCGCATCGACCTGGTTCTTCATCAAAGCTATCAAGGGCGAGATGACAATGGCCGTCCCCTCCATCAAGAGCGAAGGCAACTGATAGCACAAGGACTTTCCGCCACCGGTAGGCATCAGCACAAACGTGTCGTTACCCGCCAACAGATTCTCGATAATGGCCTGTTGGTTTCCCTTAAAAGTATCGAACCCGAAGTATTTCTTCAGTTGGTCTGTCAAGTTAAGATTCTTCCCTGTCATATTCTTTACGTTGTTTAGATTAATAAATAAGCGAAGCCCATCCGAGAGGAACATTCAGAGCCTAACAAAGTTATAAACAACTTCTTAAAAATCAAACATATTTAGCCAAATATTTTTCGGAAATTTGAAAATTAATTCTCAAACAATGCGTTACTACCTGATACTAAGCGTTTTGCAATCGAGCAAGATTTGCCTTGTCCAGTTGTTGTTTGGCATAATCCAACGTCACCACGAAGCTGTCTTTTTGCCCGGACGGGATTTCAAACATCGCATCCATCATGATAGCCTCTACGATGGAGCGCAATCCGCGAGCCCCCAAGCGGTATTCGACAGCCTTGTCCACCACATACTCGTAGACAGAATCTTCGAAGGTCAGCTTCACATGATCCATCTCGAACAATTTGACGTACTGCCGGATGATGGAGTTCTTCGGCTCGGTAAGAATGGCGCGTAAGGCGGCTCGATCCAACGGTTTCAGATACGTCAACACCGGCAAACGGCCGATAATCTCGGGTATCAACCCGAAAGCCTTCAAATCCTGCGGGGCGATGTACTGCATCAGGTCCTTGCGGTCGATGGCAGCAGTATTACGAGCGGCGTTATAGCCCACCACATGCGTGTTGAGCCGCTGGGCGATTTTCTTCTCAATGCCGTCAAAGGCTCCCCCGCAAATAAAGAGGATATTTTTGGTGTTCACCGCTATCATCTTCTGTTCAGGATGCTTGCGTCCGCCCTGGGGAGGCACGTTCACTACCGAACCTTCCAACAACTTCAGCAAACCTTGCTGCACGCCTTCGCCGCTGACATCGCGCGTGATGGACGGATTATCGCCTTTGCGGGCAATCTTGTCAATTTCGTCGATGAAGACAATGCCCCGTTCGGCCTCGGCCACATTATAGTCGGCCACTTGCAGCAGGCGGGTCAGGATGCTCTCGATGTCTTCGCCCACGTAGCCGGCTTCGGTCAGCACCGTGGCATCCACAATGGTGAAAGGCACATTAAGCAACTTGGCAATGGTGCGCGCCAACAGGGTCTTGCCCGTACCGGTGCTGCCCACCATGATGATGTTGGACTTTTCAATCTCCACCCCGTCGTCGTCCTTCTGCAACAAACGCTTGTAATGGTTGTACACCGCTACAGAGAGATGCCGCTTGGCTTCGTCTTGGCCGATGACATATTGATCCAAGAAGTTCTTAATCTCCAACGGTTTGGGCAACTCGGCCAAGTTCAGCGTCCGGAGGCCGGGATGCGATTTCTTCAACGTCTCCTGTACCATCTCATAAGCCTGCACGGCGCACGAATCACAGATGAAACCGTTCATACCGGTGATCATCAAACTGACTTCATCCTCCGTGCGGCCACAGAAGCTGCATCTGGTTTTATTTCTTTTTGAATCTGTTGCCATACGTGCTTATTTCTTAACCAGCACCTCGTCCACCATGCCATATTCTTTGGCTTCCTGAGCCGTCATCCAATAATCGCGATCCGAATCGGCCCACACCTTCTCATAGGGCGTGTGCGAATGGTCGGCAATGATGGTATAGAGTTCTTTCTTGATTTTCTGTATCTCGCGGGCGGTGATTTCAATGTCCGACGCCTGACCTTGCGCTCCTCCCAAAGGTTGGTGGATCATGACGCGCGAGTGGGTCAACGCCGAACGCTTCCCCTCTGCGCCGGCCACCAGCAAGACAGCCGCCATGCTGGCCGCCATGCCTGTGCAGATGGTAGCCACGTCGCTAGTGATGAACTGCATCGTGTCATAAATACCCAAGCCGGCATAAACCGAACCGCCCGGCGAATTGATATAGATGGAAATATCCTTGCCCGGATCCACCGAATCCAAATAGAGCAACTGAGCCTGCAAAGTATTGGCCGTATAGTCGTCTATCTGCGTGCCGAGGAAGATGATGCGATCCATCATCAAACGGGAGAATACGTCCAACTGCGTCACATTGAGCTGGCGCTCTTCCAATATATAAGGATTGAGATAGCCCGCCTGCGATTTGATGACATCGTCAAGCATCGTGCTGCTCAAGCCCAAATGCTTGGTAGCATATTTTCTAAAATCGTCCATGTTATTCCTATATTATATATGTATTCAAAAAAGGCGCATGGCCTAAGGGATTGCAAAGGGACAAAAAATATACAAGATTTGCAAGTACTCGCGCATATTTTCTTGCACCTTCACATAAAAAATGTAGGGTCCACGAAGAGAGGCCCTACATCCCAAGCTATGAAGCATTGTCTGCCAATGGGCAAGACTTTATTCGAACATCTTATTGAAATCGACAGCCGAGATGGGTTTGTGCTCCAATGTCACCTGTTCCTTCAGAGCCGTAGCCAACTTGGATTCGACCACACGGTTCACCAAGCCTTCGACGCTTTCTTTCTTCTTCAGCATCTCCTTGGCATAGTTTTCCAAGAGTTCTTCGGGCACGTTCAACATGCCGTATTGGGCAAACTGGGCACGTGTAGCTTCCTTGGCCATGTTGGTGATGTCTTGTTGCTCCACCTTGATGTCGTTGGCCTTCACCAATTGCTCCTTGACGAGGTGCCAAGTCAGCTCTTCGATGCTCTTGTCGTAGTTTTCGTCCACAAACTTCTCGTCCTTGTCCGGGTTGTTCAGGCGCATGATGCGTTTCAGCAGGGCGTCGGGGAACTCCAGCTTGCCCACCTTCTCCATCAGGTGCTGGCGCATGTCGAGCATGAACTTATAGTCGCTATCGGAACCGAACTGTACGGCGATGGCGTCTTTCACCTTCGTGCGGAATTCTTCTTCCGTCTTCACTACATCCTTGCCAAACACTTGGTCGAAGATTTCCTGGTTCAGCTCGCCCGGCACAAAGCGGGTGATTTCTTCCACCTGGTAGCTGAAGTTGGACTTCACCTCGCCAGCCGTCTCCTTGTCTATTTTCAGCAGCGAAGCCAGTTCGGCAGCATTGCCATCCCAAGCCGTGTGGGGGTTGAACACCAGCACGTCGTTCACCTTGGCATTGGCAAAGATAGCCTTCTGCTCGTCGTTCTTCATATAGGCAGGCATCATCACGGTGTCTTCCACCTGTATGCCGCCTTCCTTCGTGCTGCCGTCCTCGTTCAACTCGGCCAGCAAGCCCTTCAGCATGTCGTTGTCGGCATAGGTGTCCACCTTCTCGTACTTGCCGTTGCGTTGGGTGTACATCTTGATTTGGGCGTTCACCATGTCGTCGGTCACCTCGATGTCATAGTAGTCCACCTTGTCGTCCTTGGAGACTTCGGCCTTGAACTCCGGAGCCAAGGCAATGTCGAACTGGAAGTCGAAGTCCTCCTGCGCGTCGAAGTCAATCTTGCTTTGCGATTCCTCGTTGGGGAGGGGTTCGCCCAACATGTTCACCTTATTTTCGTGGATATAATTATAGACTGTTTCAGAAAGGAGCTTGTTCACTTCCTCTGCCAGCACGGATTTGCCATACATCTTCTTAATCAAGCCGGCAGGCACCATGCCCTTGCGGAAGCCCGGCATCTGCACTTTATGACGGAGATCCTTCAGAGCCTTGTCTACTTTCTCTTGATAGTCGGCCTTCTCAAGCCGCACCGTAAGCAACGCGTTCACGTTGTCAATGTTCTGTAATGAAACGTTCATTCTTGACGATTATTTATTTGATTATTATTGTTCTTCTCCAAACGAGCGTGCAAAAGTAACGCTAATCTTTTAATTCTCAAAAAAGAAATTGTGAAAAAACATCATGGGCGGACGCAACCTGCCTCCCGCCATGCAACTAAAGCACAATCTTTTTGCGCGCCCCCCTCACACCATGAAATCCTTGCGCCGCAACACAAAGCTGTTGCTCAGGTACTTCTCGCGGACGGTTTGGTTGGCGGCCAGTTCTTCGGGCGTGCCTTGGAAGAGGATTTTTCCCTCGAACAGCAGGTAGGCGCGGTCGGTGATGCTGAGCGTCTCCTGCACGTTGTGGTCGGTGATGAGGATGCCGATGTTCTTGTCCTTCAGTTTCCAGACAATCTGCTGGATGTCCTCCACGGCGATGGGGTCCACGCCGGCAAAGGGTTCGTCCAGCATGATGAACTTGGGGTCGATGGCCAGGCAGCGGGCTATCTCGGTGCGTCGTCGCTCGCCGCCGGACAGTTGGTTGCCCTTGTTCTTACGCACCTTCTGGATGCGGAACTCGGACAGGAGGCTCTCCAGTTTTTCCTTGCGGTAGGCCAGGGGCTTGCCGGTCATTTCGAGGACGGACATGATGTTGTCTTCCACGCTCATTTGGCGGAACACGGAGGCTTCTTGGGCCAGGTAGCCGATGCCTGCCTGCGCGCGCTTGTAGACGGGATACTTCGTGATGTCCAGGTCGTTGAGGTAGATGCGCCCTTCGTTGGGGGTGATTAGTCCCACGGTCATGTAGAACGAGGTGGTCTTGCCCGCGCCGTTGGGGCCCAACAGGCCGACAATCTCGCCCTGCTTGACATTGATGGAAACATGGCTCACCACCGTGCGCTTGCCGTATTTCTTAACCAGATTCTCCGTGCGGAGCACCATTCTGTTGTCTTCTTCCATATTTAATCTTTCTAAATCTCTGTTCTATTGGTGCAAAACCGGGGGCAAATGTAGCAATAATAAGCCGAAAAGCCGTACATTTGCAAGCAAAATTAAAGATTATGAACAAAGCACTCAAAACCGTAGGCAGATACATACTGCTGATGGGACGCACATTCACGCGGCCCGAAAGGATGTACATGTTCTTCCGCCAGTATCGCGCCGAGCTGTCCAAACTGGGCGTGGACTCCATTGGCATCGTGCTGCTGATTTCGTTTTTCATCGGCGCGGTCATCACCATACAAATCAAGTTGAACATCGAGAGTCCCTGGATGCCCCGTTGGACGGTGGGCTATGTGACGCGCGAAATCATGCTGTTGGAGTTTTCCTCGTCCATCATGTGCCTCATCCTGGCGGGCAAGGTTGGGTCGAACATCGCGTCCGAGCTGGGCGCCATGCGCGTGACGCAACAGATAGACGCGCTGGAAATCATGGGCGTCAATTCGGCCAACTACCTTATCTTGCCCAAGATAACGGCCATGGTGACTATGATCCCCATACTCGTCGTCTTCAGCATCTTTGCCGGCGTCATAGGCGCTTTCTGCACGTGTTGGTTCGGCGAGATGATGAACGCCGTGGACCTGGAGTACGGCTTGCAATACATGTTCATCGAATGGTACGTGTGGATGGGCATCATCAAGTCGGTCGTTTTCGCCTTCATTATCTCCAGCGTGTCGGCCTTCTTCGGCTATACGGTCGAGGGCGGCAGCATCGCCGTGGGCAAGGCTTCGACGGACGCGGTGGTCACGAGCAGCGTGCTCATCTTGTTTGCGGACCTCGTAATGACGCAACTACTGAGTTGATTCTTCATCCATACTCCCACATTATTCATTGACTATGATTGAACTGAAAGGACTATACAAAGCCTTTGACGGCAAGGAAGTATTGACGGACATCAGTTCGTCCTTCGAGAATGGGAAGACCAACCTTATTATCGGACAAAGCGGTTCGGGCAAGACGGTGCTGATGAAGTGCATCGTAGGCTTGCTGACGCCGGAACGGGGCGAGCTGCTGTACGACGGCCGGGACTTCCTGCGCATGGGCAAAGCCGAGAAGAAAGCGTTGCGGCGCGAAATGGGCATGATATTCCAGAGCGCCGCCCTCTTCGACTCGATGACCGTGCTGGAGAACGTGATGTTCCCCCTCGACATGTTCTCCGGCGAGACGCTGCGCGACCGTACCCGCCGTGCCCGGTTCTGCTTGGACCGCGTGAACCTGACGGACGCGGGCGACAAGTATCCGGGTGAAATCAGCGGAGGCATGCAGAAGCGAGTGGCCATCGCGCGCGCCATCGCCCTGAACCCCCAGTATCTCTTCTGCGACGAGCCCAACTCCGGACTGGACCCCAAGACGTCGCTCGTCATCGACGCCCTCATCCAGGACATCACGCGCGAGTACAACATGACGACGCTCATCAACACGCACGACATGAATTCCGTGATGGGCATCGGCGAGAAAATCATCTTCATCTATAAAGGCCATAAGGAGTGGGAAGGCACGAAAGAGGACATCTTCACCTCCACCAATAGCCAACTCAACGACTTCATCTTTGCCTCAGACCTCTTCAAGAAGGTCAAGGAGGTGGAAATCCGGAACATCGAGGGCTGAACACGCCGACGTGGCCAATGCCACCCCGTGCCTAGGGCATGCGGGTGGCATTATTGTCTCCGTCGGCCGTCATCCGAAGAGGTCCTCGCCGCCCTCCTCGGAGCCTTCGCCGCCGTCCCCGGAGCCTTCGCCGCCGGGTGAGGTTTGCCCGCCGCCGGAAGGGGACAGTCCCTTCACCTCCTTGTAGTTCTCCAGCGAAGCGTATTGCACTCCCTCGTCGTCCACGCCTGCGTTCTCGAACGAGAGATCGTTGAGGATGGACGAGCGAAGGTCTTGGTCCATGACGAAGACAATCTTCACGTTGCGAATCATGTTGGTATTGAACTTCGTGATATCGTCCACGCCCGTGCTGCCGAACGACATGCGGAACGAGCCCAACCCGGGCACTCGCACGCGCTTCCCCTGGATGGTCTGGTTATGGATGAACTTGCCAATGAGCTTGGCTGCCGCGATGAGTTCGACGTCGGCCACGGTAGTGTCTTCCGTCGCCATGCGTGTCATGACTTTTTCCTTTACCGCCTTTCCCGTCTTGGGTACGGCATGCCATTGGCCAGGCTCCGCAGGCTTCAATGGGTTGCGTCTGCGCTGAAGTTTGTAGGGTACTCCCATAAGTGTTTGTTTTTAAGGGTTTAACAATATGATTGATACTTTCTATCCTCTTGTTTTCGCGTCGTCGGAAGTCAGCGGCGGAGAGTATCGAAAGTCTGCATCAAAGAGTATCGATACTCTGCGAACAAGAGTATCGATAGTGTCGACGCAAGAGTATCGATACTCTTCGCCGCACACTTTAGACACTCTTCGGCGCGCACTTCCGCAACTGGCTGTAATGTACATTCTATTTACCATGGGAAGGAGCGTCGCGCCCGTTGCACCACAAATATAGGCAATGCGCGGGGCATATCAAAGGAAACCCTCGTCTTTAACATCTATTATTGGCAGCCGACGCGTGGAAGTCTCGACTATTTTCTGTATATTTGCCGCAAAAACAAACGCCATGGAACCTATACGAAGTTTTGAAGAGCTGACGCGGCACTTGCAGTCGCTGAACCGGAGGAAGCGCATCGCCGTGGTATTCGCCAAAGACATGAATACGGAATATGCCATTGCCCGCGCCTTGGGCGAAGGCATCGCCGAGTTCGTGATGATCGGCGACCCGAATATCCGGGAACGCTATCCCATGTTGAGAGCGTTTCCGCAATACGTGCGCATCGTCCCCGAAGAAGACCCCGACGAAGCCGCCCGCCGCGCCGTGCAGATTGTCCGCGAAGGCGGCGCCGACATCCTGATGAAGGGCATCATCAACACGGACAACTTGCTGCATGCTATCCTGGACAAGGAACGCGGCCTGCTTCCGAAGGGGAAGATACTGACGCACCTGTCCGTCGTGCAGATTCCGACGTACCGGAAACTGTTGTTCTTCTCGGACGCGGCCGTCATCCCCCGCCCCACCCTGCAACAGCGCATCGAGATGATCCAGTATGCCATCCGCGCGTGCCGGCACTTCGGCATCGAGCGGCCCCGCATCGCCCTCATCCACTGCACGGAAAAGGTGAGCGCCAAGTTCCCCCACTCGCTGGACTATGTGAACATAGTGGAGCTGGCAGAGGCCGGGGAGTTCGGCGACGTCATTATCGACGGTCCGCTGGACGTGAAGACCGCGTGCGAGAAGACGAGCGGCGACATCAAAGGCATCGTCTCGCCTATCGAGGGGGATGCCGACGTGCTGATTTTCCCCAACATCGAGAGCGGAAACGCGTTCTACAAGACCGTCTCCCTCTTCTGCCACGCGGACATGGCCGGCCTGCTGCAAGGCCCGGTCTGCCCTGTCGTGTTGCCCTCGCGCAGCGATTCGGCCTTGTCGAAGTATTACAGTATAGCGATGGCTTGCCTGACGGCGGCCGGGGAATGAGCGCGGAAATACACATTATTATATATATATAGCGAAACTGTCATTTCAAGCCGAACATCTGCTTATGAAAATACTAGCCATCAATCCCGGCTCGACGTCCACCAAGATAGCCGTCTACGAAGATACAACCCTGCGCATGCAATGCACGCTCCGGCATTCGGTCGAAGAACTGTCACAGTTTGCCAGCGTCGCGGACCAATTCGACTTCCGCAAGGAGCTTGTGCTACGCGAGTTGGAGAAGGAAGGCATCCCCGTGTCGTTCGATGCCGTCATTGGACGCGGCGGCCTCTTCAAACCCATGCCCGGAGGGGTGTACGAGGTCAACGGCCTCATGCTGCGCGATGCCTACCATGCGCCCCGTCCGCATGCCTGCAACCTGGGGTGTCTTATCGCCGCCGACGTGGCCGGACGCATCTCCGGATGCCGCGCCTTCATTGCCGACCCCGGCGTGACGGACGAGCTGGACGACGTGGCGCGCCTCACCGGCTCGCCCCTCATGCCGCGCATCACCACCTGGCATGCCTTGAACCAGCGCGCTGTGGCACGCCGCTACGCGCGGTCCGTGGGCGCGCGCTACGAGAGCCTCGACCTCATCGTCTGCCATCTGGGCGGAGGCATCTCCGTCGGAGCACACCGGCAGGGGCGCTGCGTCGACGTGAACAATGCGCTGGACGGCGAAGGCCCCTTCTCGCCGGAACGGGCCGGGACGCTGCCCGCCGGGGCGCTGATAGACTTGTGTTACTCTGGCCGCTTCGCCCGTGAAGAACTCAAGAAGCGTATCTCCGGACATGCCGGGCTGGCTGCGCACTTGGGGACGACGGACGTGCCCGCCATCGTCGGCCGCATCGAGCACGGGGACGAACATGCGCGGCTGGTGTTGGACGCGATGATCTACCAGACGGCCAAGAGCATCGGCGGCGCGGCCACCGTCTTGTGCGGGCGGGCGGACGCCATCTTGCTGACGGGCGGCATGGCGCACTCGGACTATGTCATTGCAGGGCTGACGGAGCGTGTATCCTTCCTGGCTCCGGTGCACGTCTATCCCGGCGAGGATGAATTAGAAGCCCTGGCCTTGAACGCCTTAGGTGCCTTGAACGGGGAATTGGAAGTACAGGAATACCGATAAACAACTTTTTTCGGCGGGATGTGAACAAAACATCCCCGCGCCGTGTTCTTGCTGACAGAGAATTGCAACAAACGTATCAACCAAACAAATAAGAAGACAATGAAGAAGTATGTATGCACCGTATGCGGTTATGTTTACGACCCCGCATTAGGAGATCCCGACAACGGCGTAGCCCCCGGCACCGCTTTCGATGACCTGCCCGACAATTGGGTTTGTCCTCTCTGTAGCGTAGGCAAAGAAGACTTTGAAGAGAGCGAATAATTGAAAGGAACAAGAAACGGTTGGCAGAGAAAAGAAATTCTCATTCGCCAGCCGTTTTTTATTTACCCCCCTTCCAGCAAGTCTGTACACGAGCTTTGGGACATTAATGGCACGGATTGCGTTACTCATTTCTTGGGAATAATGCCTTATTTTGCACCCAAATGTACAATAGGGAGAATATATGGAAGAAAAACTAGTGAATCCAGACAACATACAAAAAGCCCATGCAGCTACCTTCAGCAACGAACACATAGCTTTCATCGAAAACTTGCAGCACATGGAGATGCTGGAACCGGTGAAGTTGGATGCGTCCCTGATGATGGTGTGCCTGCAGGGACAAGTAGCCATCCATATCAACGGACGCATGCACAACATCCGCCCCAATGATATGCTGGTGTGCCACCCCAACATTATTCTGGAAAAAAGCGTGGCCAGTCTGGATTTGGACTTCCGTTGCATCTGTTTGTCCAAAGAATATCTGGGGCAACTAGCACTGATGGAAAACGGCAACACCTGGGACGTACTGATGTTCCTTGAGAAACAACCGGTACTGTCCCTCACCGCCGCCGAAGCCCAGGACTTCTGCCTATACTACGACTTGATACGTTCGGGGGTGGAAGACTCCACCCGCCGGAAGCGCAAAGAGCTGGTGGATGCGTTGCTGACGGCCTTCCTCTGCGAGTCCCGGGACGTGCTGGATCGTTTCGCCAACTTCAAGCCTCAACCGTATACGGCGGGCAGCAATGCCTTCCGCAACTTCCTGTCTTTGTTATCGTCCACCTACCCGAAACCGCGCAGCGTGGCCTGGTATGCAGACAAACTGTGCCTGACACCCAAATACTTGTCTACTGTGTGCAAGGAAAGTAGCGGCGAAACTGCGAGCGAGCTTATCAACCGCTACGTGGTGAAGGACATCGACTTCTTACTGAAACAACGGGGCAAGAGTATCAAGGAAATCTGCAACGAACTGGAGTTCCCCAACCTCTCGTTCTTTGGCCGATACGTCAAGAAGCACCTGGGTCTTTCGCCCAAACAGTATCGGGCCAAAGAACTGGGAGAGGCATAAGTCCTTGGGGTTAGTCGTTGTCTATCAATTGGAGTAGCCGTTCCACGGCCTCCTCTTCGGGGATGTTTTTGGCGATGCACGCCTTCTTCTTGTATAGGCTGACCCTTCCTCGGCCGGCGCCCACGTAACCATAGTCGGCATCGGCCATCTCGCCGGGGCCGTTGACAATGCAACCCATGATGGCGATCTTCAAGCCCCTGAGGTGCGCGGTCGCCGCCTTGATGCGGGCAATAGTGCCGGGCAGGTCGTAAAGCGTGCGGCCGCAACCCGGGCACGAGATGTACTCTGTCTTGCTGGTGCGGGCACGGGCGGCTTGCAGGATGCCGAAGGCCGTGGCGTCAATCATCCGCGGAGGCAGGTTGCCTTGGTTGAAGAGGAAGACGCCGTCCGCCAATCCATCCAACAGGAGAACGCCCATGTCCGCAGCCGCCTTCAGCTGGAAATCTTCCGCAGAGTGCTCGGCATAGTGCTGGAAATAAACAACGGGGTTCGCCAATCCTTCCTGCATCAATTGCAAGGCCAAAGCCCGTTGTTCGCCCAGTCGGTTGGGGTGGTTGCTCTGCGCCACGAGCACCGTCTCCGGATGATGCCTGAGGCAGGCCAGGACTTCGTCGTTCAGGCCCATATAGGTGACGAACAAGAACTTCAGCGAGGCAGTGCATCCGGCCATGAAAAAGAGTTGGTCCGGCTTGAAGGCAGGCCAACAATCCGGCTGCCCCTGCCATAGATCGGCATCGACTACGTATTGCAGTCCGGCGGGGCGTCCCACGGGCAGCTGCCGGCCCACGTACATATAATCCGGCTTAAATTGCGGATCGAAGTCCAGATCGCCATCCAACCGCGCCGCCATGACCACGGGCACGTTGTCTCCTCCTATATCGCGCACGGCCTGAGTGTGCCTCCGCGCAGGGGCAAGGTAGTCGAAAGCCGTATCCTGCGGGCCTGGAATGTAGGGATGACAGGCACGTCGCGTCGCATAGTCCACCAGTTTGCGTGCCACGGGTATCTCTGCTTCGGGCTCCTCGCTGAGCGAGACGCGGATGGTGTCGCCCAATCCGTCTGCCAGCAAGGCGCCTATGCCCACGGCCGACTTGATGCGTCCATCCTCGCCCTCTCCCGCCTCTGTCACGCCCAGATGCAGCGGGAAGCACATCCCCTCCTTCTCCATGGTTGCCGCCAACAAGCGCACAGTGCGCACCATAACCACCGTGTTCGAGGCCTTGATGGAGACGACCACGTCCGTAAAGTGTTCGGTCACGCAGATGCGCAGGAACTCCATACACGACTCGACCATGCCTTCGGGCGTGTCGCCGTAGCGGGACATGATGCGGTCCGACAGCGAACCATGGTTCACGCCTATGCGAATGGCCGTGTGGTTTTCCCTACATATACGCAGGAAGGGAACAAGGCGGTCGCGAATCTTCTGCAACTCCCGCGCATATTCCTCGTCCGTATACTCCAAATGCTTGAAGGTGCGGGCCGCATCCACATAGTTACCGGGATTAATGCGTACTTTCTCCACATAGCGGGCGGCCACATCGGCTACATGGGGATTGAAGTGAATGTCCGCCACCAGCGGCGCCAAGCACCCATCTGCACGCAAAGCGGCATTGATGGCGCGCAAGTTCTCGGCCTCACGGGTGCCTTGAGCGGTGAGGCGCACATACTCTCCGCCTGCATCGACAATGCGTTTGATTTGCTCCACGCAGGCTACAGTGTCTAATGTATTGGTGTTGGTCATGCTCTGCACGCGGATGGGAAAGTCACCCCCCAAAGGCGTGTTGCCGATGTTCACAACGGAAGTTTCCCGGCGGGAATAATTGAATAAGTCCATCTTCATTCACCATTCCTCACTCTTCATTTAATTCGTCTTGTATTCGTATTTCACTTCTTTCAGCTCCTCGTTGGCCTTGGTGATTTTCTTTTTCAACCCTTCCTTGTAGGAGGCAAAGGCTTCGGCCAAGCCGGCATCGCCCAATGCCAGGATTTGCACGGCCAAGATGGCAGCATTCATTGCGCCGTTGATGGCGACAGTGGCCACGGGAATGCCGGGAGGCATCTGGATGATAGAATAGAGAGCGTCCACGCCATCCAGCACGCTGCCCTTGACAGGCACGCCGATGACAGGCAACGTGGTATTGGCGGCAATCACGCCAGGCAGGGCGGCGGCCATGCCGGCGGCGGCGATAATCACTTTAATGCCGCGTGCGGCAGCATTCTTGGCAAATTGTTCAACGGCTTCGGGCGTGCGGTGAGCCGAGAGGGCGTTCATCTCGAAAGGCACGTGCATGTCGTTCAACAGTTGGGCGGCTTTTTCCATAACAGGGAGGTCGGAAGTGCTGCCCATGATGATGCTAACTATGGGAGTCATATTGTACGGGGTTAAATGATTATTTATCGGTGATGATTTTTCAGACGCAGATGACGCGGATGACGCAGATTCATTATCTTTATTAACTGACTATCTGCCATCCGAAATTATAAATCAGCGCCATCTGCGTCATCTGCGTCTAAAGAATTAAATTCCTATTTGTCACTCATTGATAAGCGCCTTATACGCCTCGGCATCCAGCAGGGTGCTGAAGTCGGCATCGGCGGCGGGACGCATCTTG
>CALUOW010000019.1 GCA_944322365.1 uncultured Bacteroides sp. | reverse complement strand
CCGCCCTTGGCCAGCATCATCGTGTCAGGCTCGAAGGTGTAAGTTCCGGCGAAGTAGCCGTAAATCAGGATACCGATGAGGAAGCCCAAGTCGGCAAAACGTGTTACGATGAATGCCTTCTTGGAAGCGGCGATGGCCGAAGGCTTCGTGTAGTAGAATCCAATCAACAGATAAGAGGAGACGCCCACCAACTCCCAGAACAAGTACATTTGGAAGATGTTGGTAGCCACCACCAATCCCAGCATGGACATGGTGAACAACGACAGGAAAGCGTAGTAGCGTTGGAAGCCCACTTCGCCTTTCATATAGCCGAAGGAATAAATATGCACCATGAACGACACCGTGCTGATGACAATAAGCATCATTACGGAAATCGGGTCAAGCAAGATGCCCATGTCTATGCTCAGTCTTTCTGTGAAAGGCAACCAAGTGAAGTTATAAGGCATCAATGTCGCAAACGTGCCGTCTGCCAAACGGGGGCTGCTGAAATAGATGGCAGCTGTCGTGTAGGAAAGCACGGTTACCGCACCTAACACCACCGTGCCGATCAAGCCGGCCGTACGGTGTGACATCCATTTGCCTCCCAAACCGAGGGTCAGGAACGAGAGGAACGGAAGCAGTAGGATAAGAATTGTATATTCCATATTAATGTTTCAGTTATTAGTTTTTCACTTCAATCGATATTACCACTTCAGGTCCTCCAAGCGGTTTACTTGGATGCTGCGGATATTACGGTAGATGTTAATCATGATGGCAATCGCAATGGCAGTCTCTGCAGCTGCAATGGCGATGGCAAAGAGGGCGAAGAAATAGCCTTCCAGCATGCCGGGGAACAAATAACGGTTGAACACTGCGAAGTTGATGTCTGTAGCATTCAGGATCAACTCAATTGAAATGAGCATGTGCAACGTGTTGCGCCGGGTAAAGAATCCGTAGATGCCGGCGAAAAGCATGATAGTCGAAACTATCAGATAATATTCCAAATGTACCATAGCTGTGATTATCTTTTACGTGCGATTAACAATCCGCCGATGATGCACGCCAGCAACAGGATGCTGACTGCCTCGAACGGCAACAAATATCCGTATTTGTCGCTGCTCAGCATGTGGAAGCCGATTTGCTTGAACCCAACTTCTGCGTATTCCACATCGGTAGGAGCCAAGAATTTGTGTTTCAGCAGGACAAACAATACAATGATGCCTCCTACGAGCGTAGTGCCTACGGCAGCCAACCAACGACTCCGTTTCAACTTTTGGAACTTGGCGCCTTCACCGCTGGTGAGGAAGATGGAGAATACGTAGAGCACGACGACGCCTCCTGCATATACCATGATTTGTACGGAACCAAGGAACGTATATCCCAGCAGGAAGTAGAAACCTGCCGTGCCGAACAGTACGAACAGCAAGTAAGTGGCCGCGCGCACAATGCGGTTGGTGGTCACCGTCAGGATGGAAAATACGGCAATGAAAGCCGCAAGGAAGTAGAAAACTACTGTTTCGAGAGTTATTTCCATGTCTATAAGTGCTTATTGCTTATTAGTAATTTCTTTTTTCTTCTCTTCGACGTGGCTGCCCGGATGGTTCAACGTCAGAATCAGTTTGGAGCGGTCAAAAACGGCGTGCTCGAAGTTCTGGTCGAACGTGATGGCATTATGCGGACAGGCGTTGACGCACAGTTGGCAGAAGATGCACGAGCCCAGATTGTACTCATACTTGGCCAGTATTTTTTTCTTCTTGCCATCTTCGGTCGTAATGGTCTCGCTCGTCACTTTGATGGTGCCGTTGGGGCAGGCCATCTGGCAAAGGCCGCAGGCGATGCAGTGGTGCTCGTTGTTCTCGTTGTGGGGCATGGTCAACGTCCCGCGGAAACGGTCGAACATCTTCAGTTCCTTTCGGTTCTCAGGATATTGTTCCGTCACTTTCTTCGTGAAGAATTCACGCATGGTCGTCTTCAGGCCGATGCACAGGCTGCGCACCCCCTTAGACAACCCACTGAAATATGTATCTTTTTCTTCCATAATAGTCACAAACTTTGGGGGTTAAAAGTGTAATCCGAGGGTGGCTACCAGTGCCATGAGCAACAGGTTGACCATCGAGATCGGTACTAAGTATTTCCATTCCAGCTTCAGGATCTGGTCGATTCGCAGACGGGGGAATGTCCAGCGCATCCACATCATCAGGAACACTACAAAGAATGCCTTGGCAAAGAACCAGACAAGGCCGGGGATGTAGTCCATCACCATGTTGAAACCATCCAGTCCGGGGATGTGCAACGGCATCCAGCCGCCCAGGAACACGGTAGCGGCGATGGCCGACACGATGAACAGGTTCAAATATTCGGCCAGGTAGAAGAAGCCGAAGTGCATACCGCTGTATTCGGTGTGGTAACCGGCGGTCAGCTCACTTTCTGCCTCAGGCAAGTCGAATGGGCCGCGGTTACACTCTGCATTGCTGGCAATCAGGTAGATGATGAAAGCGATGATGGCGGGAATATGTCCCTTGAAGATCAGCCATCCGTCAGCCTGGCCGCCTACGATTTCAGAAATCTGCATAGTGCCAGTCAGGACAACCATCGTCAGGATGCTCAAACCCGCGGAAAGTTCATAACTGATGATCTGGGCGCCGCTACGCATGGCTCCGATGAGGGAGTACTTGCTGTTTGAGCTCCAGCCGGCCAACAAGATACCTACCACGCCGATACTGGATGCGGCCATCACGAAGAATATGCCGACGTTGAAGTCCAGCACCTCCATGCCTTTGTTCATGGGCAGGCAGGCAAAGGTCAGGAAGGAAGCCAGCAACACCATGTAGGGTGCCAGGTTATAAAGGAATTTGTCAACGGTCTTTGGCGTGAAGATTTCTTTGGTCAGCATCTTCAGTACGTCGCAAATCACTTGGATGGTTCCGTAAGGGCCCACACGCATCGGGCCAAGGCGGCACTGGAAGAAACCGCATATCTTGCGCTCCATGTAAATCAACAGGATGGCAAGGATGGCATACATCAGCACGATGCATACTCCTACTACTACACACTCGATGAAGATGGCCAAGCCCTCGGGCATGACGGATGTCAGCATCTGGTGTATCCAGCTTGATACAATACTAAAATCGAACATCTTTTAACGTATTAATATGATTAAAGTGCTAATGTATTCATTATCTGTCTATGTCGGGGATGATGTAATCCAACGTACCGCTGATGGCTATCAAGTCGGCAATCTTGGCGCCTCGGCAAAGCGTGTCCAAAGTGCCTACAAGGGGCAGGCCCGTCGAACGATAGTGCAAGCGGTAAGGTGTCTTGTCGCCCTTGCTTTCCAAATATACGCCAAACTCTCCACGGCTGCCTTCCACGGCTGCATAGTACGAACCTTCCGGCACGCGGATGATGGGCTTCATCTTTTCCTGGTAAGGACCTTCGGGTATGTTGTCTATCAACTGCTCGATGATGCGGAGGCTTTCCACAATCTCGTCCATACGGACCATGAGGCGGGCGAAGCAGTCGCCTTCCGTGTAGGTGATTTCCTTGAAGTCCACTTTGTCATATACGCCGTAGGGGATGCGTTTGCGCACGTCGCAAGCCCAACCTGCCGCACGTCCCGTACCGCCGGTTGCGCCAAAGGCAATGGCATCTTCGCGGCTCAGCACGCCCACGCCTTTCAGACGCTGCTGCACAATGACATTGTTGATGAACACGTCGAAATATTCTTGGAGATTGTGCCGCATGTAGGGGATGAACTCCTTCACGCGGTGTACGAAGTTCGGGTGAATATCAGCTTGCACGCCGCCAATGGTGTTGTAGTTTAAGATAAGGCGGCCGCCGCAAGTCTCTTCAAAGATGTCGAGGATTTTTTCGCGGTCGCGGAAGCCATAGAGGAAGGCCGTAGTAGCGCCCATGTCCTGACAGAGGCAAGCGAAATACAAGATGTGCGAGTCAATACGTTGCAACTCGTCCATGATGGTGCGGATAACCTTCACGCGGTCGCTCACCTCCACGCCCATGGCCTGTTCGATGCACATGCACAAAGCATGTCGGCTCTGCATGGCGCCCAAGTAATCCAGACGGTCGGTCAAGGCCAATGTTTGGGGGTAGGTGAGGCTTTCGTTCATCTTCTCGATGCCTCGGTGGATGTATCCGCAATTCGGGTCCACCTTTTTGATGATTTCGCCGTCCAACGATACGCGAAGGCGCAATACGCCGTGCGTAGAGGGGTGCTGGGGACCTATGTTTACTACATACTCTTCGTTCGTGAAGATTTCATTCTTTTTTTCCTTCGATTCCCCGTCGGAAGTAATGTCCACCTCGTTGGTCACGTCTATGGTCTCTTCATTGTCCATGCGCAACGGGTTCTCCTTGGCGGGGTCATTGTCTTTGCGGAATGGATAGCCCACCCAATCGTTGCGCAAGAACAAACGGCGCATGTCGGGATGTCCGGTGAACACGATGCCGAAGAAGTCGTATGCCTCGCGCTCGGGCAGTTCGGCACCCTTCCAAATGTCCCATACGGTGGGCAATTCGGGACGTTCGCGGTTCAACGTAGAGGTCTTCACTACCATTCTCTCGCCGGTTGCGGTCGATTCCAAGTGATACACCACTCCCAAGCCACGCACGGTATCCTCCGTGTCTTTCTCGTCGGGCACACCCCAGTCCATGCCTGTCAGACTTCTGAGGAAGTCCATCTTCTTTTCCTTGCGCAGGCGCAGCATGGTGCTGTGCAGGTCTTCCGGTTTTACGTATATTGTATTTTCCATATCTTATTCTTCTGTTTCCGTTTCTTTTCTGTTAACTCCTCCGAAAAACTTCTCGATCTTGACCTTGCGTTGCAGCTGCATCATGCCATACAGAAAAGCTTCGGGACGTGGCGGGCAACCGGGTACATAGACATCTACCGGAAGAATCTGGTCTACGCCCTGCACCACGTGGTAGGACTTCCTGAAGGGACCGCCGCTCACGGCGCATCCGCCTACGGCTACCACATACTTCGGGTCTGCCATCTGGTCGTACAAGCGTTTCAGCACGGGAGCCATCTTGTACGTGATGGTGCCGTTCACCAAAATAACGTCAGCTTGGCGGGGGCTGTTGCGCGTTACTTCGAAACCAAAGCGCGCCATGTCGTAGCGGGCAGATGCGACAGCCATGAATTCGATGCCGCAACAACTCGTGGCAAAGGTCAACGGCCACAATGAATTGCTCCGTCCCCAGTCAATGAGGTCGTCCAAGGCGCCCACCATCACATTGGTGCCGCCGGCATTCAGCTCCTGAATCAGTTTCTCCAAGGTTTCGTTATCTTGGAACTCTTCGTAGGGGATAGACTTGATTTTGGGTCTTTTTGTCACTTCCATTCCAATGCTCCTTTCTTCCAGGCGTATGCGAGACCCAGAATTAAAATAAACAAGAAAAACAACACACCGCACAATCCGGCAAGTCCTAACTCGCTGGTGATGACCGCCCACGGAAAGAGGAATACAGTCTCGACCTCGAACATCAGGAACAAGATGGCAAACAAGTAGTAGCCTACATGGAATTGCATCCATGTCTTACCACGTGTAGGAATACCACACTCGTAAGGCTCCATCTTCTGCGTATTGTACGAACGCGGCGCGATTGCGTTGGCAATCACGACCACGAGTCCCACAAAGATGAGGGCCGTCAGCACGACGGTTACTAAAAAAGTAAAGTTCATAAACCTATCAAATTTTGTACATATATATAATGTGTTATAGATTTCGGGTTTCAACGTGCAAAGATACAATATCTATCTTCCGTTTGCAATCTACAAATGGCAAAAGTCTGAATTTTTACAATTTTTTGTATCAATTAAAAAACTTTTCTATCTTCTTGATCATCATGCTCAGGCAGAAAACCACCACGTGGTCTCCCGGCTGTATCAACGTATTACCCATTACGACCACGCCTTCGCCATTGCGTATCAAGCCGCCGATGGTCACTCCTTTGGGGAATCCCAAGTCCTTCACCGGATGCTTGGTGATGAGCGAGCCTTCTTTGACGGTGAACTCCGCCACGTCCGCATTGGCAAAAGTCAGGCACTTCACATTGCTCACGTCCGCGTCCAGCATCATTTGGTAAATATGGCTGGCCGTTATCATCTTTTTGTTGATCACCGACCCGATGTCCAGGCTTTCCGCCATGCCGATGTAGTCGATGTTTTCCACCTCTGCCACCGTCTTGCTGACGCCCATGCGTTTGGCTGCCAGGCAAGCCAGGATGTTGGTCTCCGAATTGCCGGTCAGGGCCACGAATGCCTCCGTGTTCTTCAGTCCTTCTTCCACCAGCAAGTCCATATCCCGCCCGTCCCCGTTGATAATCATCGTCTTGTCGTCCAGTAATTCCGTCAACCGGTTGCAGCGGTTCAAGTCGTTGTCCACTATCTTCACTTGCATGTAGTCGGGCACATATTGCGCCGTGCGCACGGCAATGCGGCTTCCGCCCATGATCATGACGTTGCGCACGTCCACATAATTCTCCTTGCCTGTAATCTTCCGCACGTAGGGCAGGTATTTCCGGGTGGTGGTGAAATAAACTATGTCGTTCAGCCGCAAGGAGTCGTCGCCACGGGGAATCAGCGTTTCGTTGCCCCGCTTGATGGCCACCACGTGGTAGGGCAAGTCGGGGCCGCCCAGTTTGTAGAGGGGCACGTCGAGGATTTCGGCCTTCTCGCGCATCTTGGTGCCTATCAAGATAAGGGCGCCCCCGTAGAACTCCCACCATTGGCGCACCCAACTCATGCGGATGGACGACACGATTTCCTTGGCGGCCAGCATTTCGGGATAGATGAGCGAATCCACGCCCAGTTTGTGGAAGAACTCCTTGTTGCGCGGCAATAGATATTCGTAGTTGTCGATGCGGGCCACTGTCTTTTTGGCGCCCAAGTTGCTGGCCAGCATACAGGCGGTCATGTTGCGGCTCTCGTCGGGAGTGACCGCAATGAAGAGGTCGGCGTCTTTCGTCCCCACTTCTTCCAATCCCTTGATGGAGGTGGGCGAAGCCACGATGGTCATCAAGTCGAAGTTGGAGCTGAGCGCGCTGAGCCTCTCTTCGTTGTCGTCCATCAAAGTGATGTTTTGCCTCTCGCGCGACAACAATTTAGCCAAGTGTGTGCCTACTGCGCCGGCACCGGCAATGATTATTTTCACGTCTGTTTATCCTCCCAATAATTGTTTAACAATCTCGTCTTCGTCCATGTGGCAGATGCGGTAAAGGTCTTTCACCGGACCATGCTCCACAAAAGCGTCCGGCACGCCGATGCGCTTCACTTGGGGCGTATATCCGTGGTCGGCCATGAACTCCAAGACGGCGCTGCCCATGCCACCTTGGCGCACCCCGTCTTCCACGGTCAGGATGCGCCCGAATTTCCGTCCGGCTTCGTGCAGCAGTTCCTCGTCCAAGGGCTTGAGGAAGCGCAAGTCATAATGCGCCACGGATATTCCTTTCTCTTTCTCCGCCCGTTGGATGGCGCGTGCGGCCGTGTTTCCGATAGGACCCAGAGTGATGACGGCCACGTCCGTCCCCTCCTTCAGTTTGCGTCCTTTCCCGACGGGGATTTCCTCCAACGGGCAACGCCAATCCGTCAAGACTCCTCTTCCGCGCGGATAGCGGATGACGAAAGGCCCCTTGTCCGGCAATTGGGCGGTGTACATCAGCCGGCGCAATTCGTGCTCGTCCATGGGCGAGGCTATGGTCAGGTTGGGGATAGGGCGGAAGTAGGCCAAGTCGAACACTCCATGATGCGTGGGGCCGTCTTCGCCCACCAACCCGGCGCGGTCGAGGCAGAGCACCACCGGCAGGCGCAAGAGGGCGATGTCGTGTATCACGTGGTCGTAGGCCCGCTGCATGAAGGTGGAGTAGATATTGCAGAAAGGCTGCAATCCTTCCTTGGCCATGCCGCCGGAGAAGGTGGCCGCATGTCCTTCGGCAATGCCCACGTCGAAGGTACGGCCGGGCATCTCTTCTTTCATCTTGTTCATCGAGCATCCGGCCAGCATGGCGGGCGTCACCCCCACGATGCGCGGGTTTTGCCGGGCCAATTCCACCAGCGTTTCGCCGAAAACGTCTTGATAGAGCGGGGGCAGCTGGCTGTCGTCCGTCGCATATCTCTCGCCCGTTTCCGGGTTGAAGCGTCCGGGCGCGTGCCACGTCCCTGGGTCTTGCTCTGCCGGTGCGAAACCTTTGCCCTTCACTGTGTGGAGGTGTAATATCTTGGGTCCTTTCAGGTCTTTGATGTCGCGCAGCACCCGTGCCAGGTTCTTCACGTCGTGCCCGTCTATGGGGCCGAAGTAACGGATGTTCATCCCCTCGAAGATGTTCTGCTGGCGGGCGGCTATCGACTTCAGGCTATTGGCGAAGCGGATAAGCGCCTTGCGCCGCTCTTCGTTGAGGATGCCCAGCTTGAACAACACGCGCGATAGCTTGAAGCGCAACCGGTTGTAGCGGTTTGTCGTCGTCAGGTTGAAGAGGTATTGCTTCATCCCGCCCACGCTCCGGTCTATGGCCATGTCGTTGTCGTTGAGGATGATAAGCAGGTTGTTCGGCGTAGACGACGCATTGTTCAGCCCCTCGAAGGCCAACCCGCCGCTCATGCTTCCGTCGCCAATCACGGCCACTACGTGCCTGTCCGTCTCCCCCTTGCGGGCAGCGGCCACGGCCATGCCCAGCGCCGCCGAGATGGAGTTGGAGGCGTGCCCGCAGGCAAAGGTGTCATATTCGCTCTCTTCGGGCGAGGGGAAGGGGCGTATCCCCTTCAACTTCCGGTTGGTGCAGAAGACGTCGCGCCTTCCCGTCAGGATTTTGTGCCCGTAGGCTTGGTGCCCCACGTCCCACACGATGCGGTCGTAGGGCGTGTCCAGCACGTAGTGCAATGCCACGGTCAACTCCACCGTGCCCATGTTGGCCGCAAAATGGCCCGGATTGCGCGACACCTCGTCGATGATGTCCTCGCGCAACTCCCGGCACACCTCCGGCAATTGCTCCGGGCGCAGTTTCCGCAAGTCCTCGGGCGAGTTTATGGTGTTCAGTAGGCTGTATTTCGTTGGTTCCATTCCAAATTTTCAATCCTTAACAGAGCGCAAAAATAGCAAAAAGAAATCGGATGCGCCTCTCTTCGGCGGAAAAAATGTAGGTTTTCTGTTGCCTTTTGCATTTAGGAGGCTTTTTCGCGCCCGTAAGTCATCTCTTCGTAGGAGGGGCGTCCTTTCCGCGAAAGAAAGCGCGTGCCTCCGCGAGGGAAAGGCGTCCGCTCCGCAAGGGAAAGCGCGGCCTATCCTGCCTGCATTTTTCTTTGTTTGTGAAAAATATATACAAAAACGCGCGGAAAACACCCTCCAAACTCGCCTTTTCTTCCTTTCTAAGCGAAGGACTTTGTAAGGACTTTGGTAGGACTTTGAAAGGACTTTGTCCCGTCTTTGCCCGGAAATTTCCGAAGAGGTAAAAAATATATACTATTTGTGACGGTAGGCTTGTATATGGGTGCCGGGTTGCTTTTTAATAGCCTGCCTGCGGACGATTGATGAGGAGAATTGCCCTATCCATTTTCTAATTTCATTTGGATAGCTTACCTTTGCAGGCGCAAAACGAATATGCAATGAAACTATACACCCCCGTCGAACGACCTGCCGTGCGGCCTTGCATCGGCTATGCGCATCGGCTGATGCTGCTGGGTTCGTGCTTTGCCACGAATATCGGCACACGGCTGGCGGATGCCAAATTCCGTTGCGATGTCAATCCGTATGGCGTGTTGTACAATCCTTTGTCCATTTCGGCGGCGTTGCGCGAGGTGGGGGAGGGCAAGGTTTATGCGCCCGGAGATTTGTATGAGTATCAGGGACTTTGGCATAGCGCGATGCACCACGGCGATTTCTCGGCGGCTACGCCCGAAGAGGTCTTGTCGCGCATCAACGGGAGGTTGCGGAAGGCTGCCGAAGAATTGGACAAGGTGGACTTCCTCCTGCTGACGTGGGGCACGGCGTGGGTGTACGAGGACAGGGGGACGGGGCGCGTGGCGGGCAATTGCCACAAGCTGCCGGAGCGATGTTTCCGCCGCCGCAGGTTGTCTGTGGACGAGATTGCAGAGGATATGGAGGCGCTGCTTGCCGCTTTGTGGGCGAAGAACGAACGCTTGCAGGTGGTGCTGACCGTCAGCCCCATCCGCCATGTGAGGGACGGGTTGCACGATAACCAACTGAGCAAGTCCACCCTCCTGCTGGCTGCCGAACGATTGACGCAGGTTTTTCGGGGGCGTGTCTTCTACTTTCCGGCGTATGAGTTGTTGATGGACGAGTTGCGCGATTACCGCTTTTATGCCGACGATTTGGTGCATCCTTCGCCCGTGGCCGTGGAGTATGTGTGGGAGCGTTTCAAGGAATGGTGCCTGGAGCCGGAAGCCGATGCCGCGATGCGTGCGTGCGAGGAAATACGTAAAGCCTTGGCGCATAAGCCCCTCCATCCCGATTCGGAAGAGTATAAGCGTTTTTTAGGACAAATTGTGTTAAAAATAGAGCGACTTAACGGAAAATACCCGTACTTAGACTTCTCAAATGAAAAAGAACTATGTCGTACACGATTGAAGAAATAACAGAGATGATAGGCGCGCGCCGGGTGGGGGATACGCCGCGCGTCATTGATTGGCTCCTGACGGACAGCCGTTCACTGAGTTTCCCCGAAGCGACTTTGTTTTTCGCCTTGGCCACGAAGCGCAACGACGGGGCGCGCTACATCCCCGAACTTTACCTGCGCGGTGTGCGCAACTTTGTGCTGAGCGAAGAGTCGCTTTGCCAAATGGAGCAGGAGGGAGCCTTCGGCGGCATTCAGCCTGATGCCAATTATTTGGTGGTATCCCATCCGTTGAAAGCCTTGCAGAAGTTGGCCGAACGGCACCGTTCGCGCTTCCAGATACCCGTCATTGGCATCACCGGGAGCAACGGGAAAACCGTGGTGAAGGAGTGGTTGAACCAGTTGTTGGGCCCCGACCGTCAGACGGTGCGTTCTCCGCGCAGCTATAATTCGCAGATAGGCGTGCCGCTCTCGGTGTGGCGCATGGATGAGCAAGCCGAACTCGCCATCTTCGAGGCGGGCATCTCCGAGCCGGGCGAGATGAAGGAGTTGGAAAGCATCATCAAGCCCACCATCGGCATCCTGACCAACATCGGAGGGGCGCATCAGGAGAATTTCTTTTCCCTCCAAGACAAGTGCATGGAGAAACTGACCTTGTTCAAGGATTGCGACGTGGTGATATACAACGGGGATGACGAGTTTATCTCCGATTGCGTGTCGAGGTCTTTGCTCTCTGCCCGCGAGATAGCTTGGAGCCGCAAGGACATGGAGCGGCCGCTCTTCATCAGTAAGGTGGAGAAAGGGGAGGATTGCACCCGCATCGATTACCGCTACTTGGACATGGACAACTCCTACGTCCTGCCTTTCATTGACGATGCTTCCATTGAAAATTCCTTGCATTGCCTGGCGGCTTGCCTCTACCTGATGCTTCCGGCTGAACGCATTGCCGAGCGTATGGCGCATTTGGAGCCGGTGGGGATGCGCTTGGAAGTAAAGGAAGGCAAAAACGGGTGCCTGCTGATTAATGATAGCTATAATTCGGACCTCGTGTCGCTGGACATTGCTCTCGATTTCCTCTACCGGCGTTCGCTCTCCAACAACTTGAAGCGCACGCTCATCCTTTCCGACATCCTTGAGTCTGGACAGAATGCGCCGATGCTTTACCGCGAGGTGGAAGAATTATTGGAAAGCCGCCACGTGGAGCGCATCATAGGCGTGGGGAAGGAGTTGTGCGAACATGCGGACAGGTTTGGCATCGAAAAGGCGTTCTTTCCCGACACGGAAGCCTTGCTCTTGGCTTTGCAGAAGGGCGCGCTGCGTTTGGAGAACGAGATTGTCTTGATAAAGGGGGCACGCCGCTTCGGCTTTGAAACCCTGGCGGAGGTGTTGGAGAAGAAGGTGCACGAGACTATCCTCGAAGTCAATCTCGGCGCGATGGTGGAGAACCTCAACCACTATCGTTCGATGCTTCGCCCCGGCGTCAAGATGACGTGCATGGTCAAGGCATCGGCCTACGGCGCAGGTTCGTACGAGATTGCCAAAACCTTGCAAGAGCACCGGGTGGATTACTTGGCCGTGGCCGTGGCCGACGAAGGGTCGGAGTTGCGCAAGGCGGGCATCACCACCAATATCCTCATCATGAACCCGGAGATGACAGCCTTCAAGACCATGTTCGACTATCACTTGGAGCCGGAGGTATACAGCTTCCACTTGCTGGACGCTTTGGTGCGCGAAGCGGAGAAACAAGGCATCACCAACTATCCTATACACATCAAGATAGACACCGGTATGCACCGTCTGGGTTTCTTGCCCGATGAAATTCCTGCTTTGGTAGAGCGTCTGAAGGCGCAGGATGCGGTCATCGTGCGTTCGGTATTCTCGCATTTGGTGGGGAGCGATTCGGCGCAATTCGACGACTTCACGCGCCGGCAGATAAGCGTGTTCGAGTCTGCTTCCGGTCAATTGCAAGCAGCCTTTTCGCACAAGATTTTGCGCCACATCTGCAACTCGGCGGGCATTGAGCGTTTCCCCGAAGCGCAATTCGACATGGTGCGCTTGGGCATCGGTTTGTATGGCATCAATCCCACGGACAATGCCGTGATGCACAATGTCAGTTCGCTTTACACCACCATCCTCCAGATACACGATGTGCCTCAAGCGGATACGGTGGGATATAGCCGCAAAGGGGTGCTGATTCGTCCTTCGCGCATTGCGGCTTTGCCCATCGGTTATGCGGACGGATTGAACCGGCATTTGGGCAACGGACATGCTTTTTGCTTGGTGAATGGCCAGCGTGCGCCCTACGTGGGCAACATCTGCATGGATGTGTGCATGATTGACGTGACGGGCATTGATTGCAAGGAGGGCGACCGTGTGGAAATCTTTGGCGACCACCTGCCCGTGACCGTCCTCTCTGATGCGTTGGATACCATCCCTTACGAGGTGCTGACCAGCATCTCCACACGGGTGAAGCGGGTGTATTATCAGGATTAGTTTTTTTATTCAAATGTCAAACAATTAATATATGTATATGACGAGTTTAGTGTTATTGTTTTTCGGATTGCCCAGTGGCTCGGAGTGGTTCATCATCTTGTTGGTTATTTTGTTGCTTTTTGGCGGCAAGAAGATTCCCGAATTGATGCGCGGCTTGGGCAAAGGCGTGAAGAGCTTCAAAGAAGGCGTGAACGAGGCCAAAGAAGAAATTGACAAGGCCAAGGAAGAAGTGGACAAACCCGTGGAGAAGAAATGACCTTACGCACGTGGCAGAGAAGGAAATGACATTTTGGGACCATTTGGACGTGCTGCGCGGGGCGTTGATACGCATCCTGTGCGTATGGTTCGTATGCGGCGTGGGCTATTTCTTGGCTATGCCCTATTTGTTCGACCACGTGATATTGGCGCCGTGCTCGAATGATTTTGCATTCTACGGCTTTCTTCGCTGGATAGGGCAGGAGCTGGGTTTGCAGGACGAGTTCTTCACGCAAGACTTCCACGTCCGGTTGGTCAATATCAATCTGGCTGCGCCGTTTCTCATCCACATGTCTACGGCTTTCTGGTTGTCGGTGGTGAGCACTGCGCCCTACCTTTTCTATGAAGTGTGGCGTTTTGTCCGTCCAGCACTCTATCCGCACGAGATGCGTGGAGTGAAGAAGGCTTTGGCTTTGGGCACGGCGATGTTTTTCCTCGGCGTGCTGGTGGGCTATTTCATGGTTTACCCGCTGACGTTGCGCTTCCTTTCCACCTATCAACTGAGCGCATTGGTCGAGAATCAGATTTCGCTCAATTCCTATATCAGCAATTTCATGATGTTGGTGTTGTGCATGGGCTTGGCTTTCGAGCTTCCGTTGCTCACGTGGTTGCTCTCGCTCTTGGGCGTGGTGCATAAGGCATTCCTGCGCAAGTATCGTCGCCATGCCGTGGTAGCCATTGTGGTATTGGCCGCTGTCATTACTCCCACGGGCGACCCTTTCACGCTGGCCGTGGTGGCTATTCCTCTTTATTTGCTTTACGAACTGAGCATCCTGATGATAAAAGATAAACCCGGAGAAGAAAGGAGCGCGCATGGAGAATGAAGGAATGCCCGATGCACGCGAATGCTATGACCTCTTGTACGCCCTTTGTCGGGAAGAGGGAGGCGTGAACCTGCGTGATGCCTATCGGCGTATGCGCGAATTGTTGGAGTATTTGTGCCGCACGCAGACGGAGGATGGACGTTTGCAGATGACCGACCTTTCCGCCCGCATCAATTACGTGGGCGCCAAATTAGGGCTTTCCGTAGTCGAACAAAACCGTCTCCACACCTTTCGCCTGACATCCAATAATATCCTTAACCACCGGGCTGAGCCTTGCCGGGAACATCTTTTGCGCGATGCTAAGACTTTGGCCTTCTTTGTCAAACGCCTGACAAGGGAGGAGATTCCCGAAGATTTGTATCGTCTTTTGCCTCGCGCCGATGCCACCTATCTGGTTATGCCCCCTGCCAAGAAGCATATACGCCGCTTGCGTGTGCATTTCCTGCGTGCTGATGATGCTTATCTTTATGTGCGTCCTGTCGACGTGTTGAGTAATGAACCCTTGCGTGTGCGCTATGGCGTGCCTCAGGTGAACGAAGAATTTAACGCTACCTGCCGCCGCCTGTGGGTCGGCGCGTCGCTCAATCTATTGGATGTCTCCGTGGACGAAGAGGGCGTACTTACTCCGGCGTTTATCATCCTCGAACCGGATTACTTGATAGACATCAGCACCTTGGCCGAGTGTTTCAAGGAATATGGGCACCATCCTGCCAATTATCTTCTGATGCGCCTCCAGCCTACGGACAATGCGCGCCCTTTGTTGTTGGGTAACATCGTCAATCTTTTTTTGGACGAGTGGATTCATGCCACGGACGGCGAGCCGGATTATGTGGCTTGCATGAAGAAAGCATTCCGTCTCTATCCCATTGAGTTGGCCACGTGCCCTGATTTGCAGGATGCCGACAAGGAAAGGGATTTCTTTGCCGACTGCAAGAAGCACTTCCTCCATCTCCGCCAGATTGTGCAGGACACCTTCCATGCTTCGGGTTACGGCTTAGATCGCACCGATGCCGTGCTGGAGCCTTCTTACATTTGCGAGGCATTGGGCTTGCAAGGACGTTTGGATTACTTGCAACGCGATCTTACTTCGTTCATCGAAATGAAATCGGGCAAGGCCGATGAATTTTCCGTTCGAGGGAAGATTGTGCCCAAGGAGAACAACTTGGTGCAAATGCTGCTTTATCAGGCCGTGTTGGAGTACTCTTTGGGCAAGGATCACCACCAAGTGAAGCCCTACTTGCTCTATACACGCTATCCTTTGCTCTATCCCGCACGTTCCTCGTGGGCCATGCTGCGCCGCGCGTTGGAGGTGCGCAACGGCATTGTGGCTACGGAGTATGGCATTCAATGGCACAACGATATCTCTTATACGGCCGGGAAGTTGGAGGAAATCAATCCTGCCACGCTGAACGAACGTGCCTTGAACAATGTGTTGTGGAAGCGTTATCTCGCCCCCTCCATCGAAGGGCTGCGGAAGCGTTTGGACGCTCTCACGCCTCTTGAGGCGGATTACTTTTATTCGCTTTATAATTTCATTACAAAGGAACTTTATACTTCCAAGTCGGGTGATGTGGACTATGAAGGGCGGACAGGCGCTTCTTCTCTTTGGCAAGCCACGTTGGCCGAGAAAATTGACGGAGGCGAAATTCTCTACGGGCTTTCCATTGTGGAGAATCATGCCGCCGATGCCCATAAGCCTTACTTGAAATTGAGGCGCGGGGAAAGCGAGGGGGAAGCTGAGGCTCCTTTGCCAAATTTCCGCTTGGGAGATGCCGTGGTGCTGTATGAGCGGGATACGGACGAGGACAACGTGGCCAACAAACTGGTGTTCAAGGGTAATATTGAGGAAATCTCTGACCGGGAAATTCGTATCCGCTTACGGGCTACGCAACAGAATGCGGGTGTCCTGCCCATTGCCCGTCGTTATGCCGTGGAGCACGATTACATGGACACCTCTTTCCGGAGCATGTACCGGGGCTTGACCGCCTTTTTAGAGGCCACCCCGCGTCGGCGCGCCCTCTTGTTGGGACAGCGTCCACCGGAGTTCGATGCTTGTCTGGACGAGGCGTTAGCTACGGCTTCTGACGATTTCGGGCGCATTACGCTCAAAGCTCGCGCTGCCCGCGATTATTTCCTCTTGGTTGGCCCTCCGGGCACTGGCAAGACTTCGCGTGCCTTGCGAGGCATGGTGGAGGCTTTCCATGGCGAAGGGAAACAGATCTTGTTGCTTTCTTACACCAACCGGGCGGTAGATGAAATCTGCAAAATGTTGGCCTCCATCACGCCTGCCATTGACTTTATCCGTATAGGAAGCGAATTGGCGTGCGAAGAACGCTATCGTTCTTATTTGCTGGAGAACATCCTTGATCATTGCCCCAATCGCCGAGCTGTGCGCGAACGCCTGTCCCGTTGCCGGGTGTTTGTGGGCACGGTGGCCACTCTTTCCTCCAAGACAGAGTTGTTTCGCCTGAAATCTTTCGACGTGGCCTTGGTGGACGAAGCCACGCAGATATTGGAACCTCAATTGTTGGGCCTGCTTTGTATGCGGGACGAATCTGGCAAAGATGCCATAGGCAAGTTCATTCTTATCGGCGACCATAAACAATTGCCCGCAGTGGTGCTCCAATCCTCGGCTCAATCCGAAGTGCGTTCGGCACGGTTGCGCGCCATCGGGTTGACCAACCTGAAAGATTCCCTCTTCGAGCGGCTTTATCGAATGCTTTCACGCCCTGGCGCCGGAGGGGATGTCCGCGCTTATGATATGTTGCGCCGCCAAGGCCGCATGAACGAAGAGGTGGCCTGCTTTCCCAACTATGCTTTTTATGGAGGCTTGTTGCAGACGTGCGGCTTGCCTCATCAGAGCGGGACGTTGACCCTGGCTCCCGTCTTGGCAGGCAGCGAGTTTGCATCTTTGCTCGCGCGTCGCGTTGCCTTCTTGCCTTCGTGTCCTGAGCCGGCGGGGCGGCCCTTCAAGATGAATCACTCCGAGGCTTGCCTAGTAGCCCGCCTAGCTGTGGCGGTACATACCCAATATGAGACGACCACGGGGTTTGACCCCCTGCGCACGTTGGGCATCATTACGCCCTATCGCAGCCAGATAGCCCTGATTCGGAAGGAGATGGCGGCATGGGGCATTCCGGCTTTGGATAATGTGCTGGTCGATACTGTGGAGCGTTTTCAGGGCAGTGAGCGCGACGTCATCATCTATTCTTTCTGTGTCAGTCGTCCTTCGCAACTTCGTTTCTTGGCCAACTTGGCGGAAGACAATGGCATTTTGGTAGATCGCAAGCTCAACGTGGCGCTGACCCGTGCGCGGCGGCAAATATTTATCACGGGCGTGCCTGAATTGCTCCGTCTGAACCCTATTTACGACCGGTTGTTGCAGGCTTGCGCCTCCTCTGAAATAGATGCTTAACACTCTTTAAACCCGCGTTACGTTTTTGTAACATAAATCTTTGTGCTTATCTCCCGGCGAATGCCTACATTTGTGCACGTTTTTTTCATAGAGATTTAGATTTTAAGGTTAGAAAAATGGTGGAAGTCGTGAGACTTCCACTTTTTTGTTTTCTACTTGCCGGATATTTGGGGTCAGTCCGAAAACCCGCCCGGTTGTGAAAGCATGTAAGCTGTTTGGACAAAGTATGCTATATTTTGCGCTTTACTCCAACACAGAGGGATGGAGGCGCAGGAGAGCCAGACAGTATCTGATATTGTCAGCAAATTTAAATCAATATAATACAAATAATCTTTTACTTATAAAAGGAGTTATTCCGGACAATGCGGGGTATTTCATTCATCGAATTCTTCTTCCCGCATTTTCCTTTTCGTAGCTCGACGAACACTTTAAGGGCAACGAATTACCCGTCTAAAGCCTTGAAAACGCGGGAAATCGCCTAATTTTCGCCTTTAACTTCGTTATCCCTCCGTTATCCCTCTCTTTCCTCTCCTATTCCCCTCCTATTTCTCGCCTATTTCGGGCTTATCTAGAAACGGTGCTTTGACGGTCCGGCAACGATTCGAGAAAAGAATAGAAATAATCATGTGTAAATTATTTATAACAGACGGATGGTTTTGTTAATCTAAACGCGTAAATAGATAGAGCCCGTAGCCAAACACAGATGCACTTGAAACAGAATGCGCAAGCCTATCCCGTGCAAAAGTATGATTGTCTTGGCAGGGCAAGTTATACCTCGCGCGGGACAGATTTTGGCGCGGATTACGCGGGTATTTTTTATGCTAAATCGTTGGATTCCACCGACTATATAAATAATAAATCCGTGAAATCCGCGCCTGAATCATCCCGCACAAGGTTTAAAAAACAATGCGTGGGGGTGCAAGCGTTCCACTTTCTTATAATTGAATATTCGCTTCAGGTAGTCTTTTTCTTCTTTGTCTGCTGAAAAAGGTTTTATGGCATGGGAAAAAACGTTTTGCATTTCCGCAGAGTATATTTGGACGAGACGAGACGAATGAGTAACTTTGCGGCACATTATTAATTGCATCATACATGGGAAACATCAGTCCTGAATCCATTGTCAACGATCTGCGCTACCTGCAACTTTTGTCGCGCAGCTTTCCGACCATCGCAGATGCGAGCACGGAAATCATCAACCTGGAAGCGATATTGAACCTGCCCAAGGGCACGGAACACTTCCTGACGGACATACACGGCGAGTACGAAGCCTTCCAGCACGTGCTGAAGAACGGTTCGGGCGCCGTGAAGCGCAAGGTGAACGAAATCTTCGGCCATACTTTGCGCGAAAGCGAGAAGAAGGAACTTTGCACCCTCATCTATTATCCCGAAGAGAAACTCCAGTTGGTCAAGGCCGAAGAGAAGGACCTGGACGACTGGTATCAAATCACCTTGAACCAATTGGTGAAGGTTTGTCAAAACGTCTCTTCCAAATACACCCGCTCCAAAGTACGCAAATCTTTGCCGCAGGAGTTCTCCTATATCATTCAAGAACTGCTGCACGAGTCAAGCATCGACCCCAACAAACAAGCCTACATTAACGTCATTATCTCCACCATTATTTCCACCAAACGGGCGGACGACTTTATCGTGGCCATGTGCAACCTTATCCAGCGGCTCACCATTGACTCGCTGCATATCGTGGGCGACATCTATGACCGTGGTCCCGGCGCGCACATCATCATGGATACCCTCTGCGACTACCACAACTTCGACATTCAGTGGGGCAACCACGATCTTCTTTGGATGGGGGCCGCTTCGGGCAACGATGCCTGCATCGCCAACGTCATCCGCCTGTCCATGCGCTACGGTAATCTTGCCACGTTGGAAGACGGCTATGGCATCAACCTTTTGCCTTTAGCCACCTTTGCTATGGATGCTTATGCCGATGACCCCTGCGCGCTGTTTGTTCCCAAACCGACCTTCATGGACGGACAGCATAATGAAAAGACCTTGCGTCTGATTGCCCAAATGCACAAAGCCATCACCGTCATACAGTTTAAGCTGGAGGCTGCCATCATCGACCGCCGGCCGGAGTTCGGCATGGAGGGGCGCAAGCTGTTGGACAAAATAGACTATGCGCGCGGTGTCTTTGTCTATGAGGGCAAGGAATATCCTTTGCGCGACACGTGTTTCCCCACCATCGACCCTACTGCCCCCTACCGACTGAGCGACGAGGAACAGGACATCGTGAACAAAATACATGCTTCCTTCATGAACAGCGAGAAGCTGAAGAAACACATGCGTTGCCTCTATACCTACGGCGGCATGTACTTGGTGTGCAACAGCAACCTGCTTTACCATGCCTCCGTTCCCCTGAACGAGGATGGCAGTTTCAAGCACGTCTGCATCGGTAAGAAGGAATATTGGGGAAAGAAACTCTTACAGAAGACGGACCAGTTGGTGCGCCGCGCCTACTTCGGCGAGGAAGGCACCGAGGCGAAAGCATTTGCCGTGGACTATATGTGGTATATGTGGTGCGGCCCGGATGCCCCCTCGTTCGACAAGGACAAGATGGCCACCTTCGAGCGTTATTTTCTAGAAGACAAAGAGTTGCGTAAAGAGACAAAAGGTTGGTACTATACCCTGCGCAATGAGGCAGAAACCTGCGACCGCATCCTGCTGGAGTTTGGCGTGCAGCCCGGCCCGCATTCGCACATCATCAATGGGCACGTTCCTGTCAAAACCCTGAAAGGCGAGAAGCCCGTCAAGGCTAATGGCAAACTCTTGGTGATAGACGGCGGTTTCTCCAAAGCCTACCAGCCGGAGACGGGTATTGCAGGATATACCCTCGTTTACCATTCCCATGGCCTCCAGTTGGTGCAGCATGAGCCTTTCCAAAGTCGCCAGAAGGCCATTGAAGAAGGATTGGATATCAAGTCCACCATCTTCCTCGTCGAGTTCAATTCCCAGCGCATGATGGTGAAGGATACGGACAAGGGCGCACAACTCACCACGCAGATAGCAGATCTGGAGAAGCTGCTGGCGGCGTATCGGATGGGGTTGATTAAGGAGAAGGTGTGATCACCCTTTCGCCTCTTGGTATAAGAACCGTTTGATGCTCTTCTTCGGCGTCTTCTCGAACGCTTCCGGATAAATCTTCATCTTGGCCAACTGGCTGTAGGCGGGCAACTCTTGGTTGAGGGCCACGCGGTTCTCTTCCATCACGCGCTCGATGTCCTGCAGGGTCAGGCCGTGGGCGTAGGCATCGTCGAAGTCGGGGTAGACCAGGCCGACGAGTTTGTCGTTCTGCTGCACCACCAAGCATTCGGCCACGTAGGGCATATTGTTCAGCTTGTCCTCTATCTCCTCCGGATAGATGTTTTGCCCACTGGGGCCGAGCAGCATGTTCTTGCTCCGCCCTTTGATGGTGACGTTGCCATGGGCGTCCATCGTGCCCAAGTCTCCCGTGTGCAGCCAGCCGTCCTTGTCGATGGCTTCGGCAGTAGCTTCCGGATTCTTATAGTAACCCAGCATGACGTTCATACCTTTGCAGATGATTTCGCCGGGCACGTTTTCCGGGTCGGGCGAGAGGATGCGTACCTCCATGCGGGGAGCCGCCTTGCCACACGAACCGGGCTTGAAGCGCGTCCAGTCCTCGTAGCAGATGATGGGGCCGCACTCCGTCATGCCGTAGCCCACGGTGTAGGGGAAGTCCAGCATCTTGAGCAGTTGCTCCACCTCCTGGTTGAAGGCCGCGCCGCCGATGATGATTTCCGAGAACTGTCCTCCGAAAGCCTGCGTGATCTGTTCCTTTACCGTGGCTTTTATTTTGTCGTTGACGATGGGCACCTTGAGGAGCAACTTCATGGTGGGCGTCTCCAGCTTGGGCAGCACGTTCTTCTTGATGATTTTCTCGATGATGAGGGGCACGGCGATGATGATGCTGGGCCGCACCTCGGCAAAGGCCTGGAAGATGATTTTCGGGCTGGGCATGCGGGTCAGGTAATAGATGTGGCAACCCACGGCAAACTCGTAGAGGAACTCGAAGGCCAGCCCGTACATGTGCGCCATGGGCAACATGCACACGATGTTGTCCCCCCGCTTCAGCGGCAGCACCTCGAAGGCGAAGGCCGTGTTGCTCCACAGGCTGCGGTAGGGCAGCATGACGCCCTTGGAGTAGCTGGTGGTGCCGGAGGTATAGTTGATGACGGCCAGCTCGTCGGGCTGGTCCTCGTGGTAGGAGACGTGCTCCTTGCGGAAGTTCTTGGGATACTTCTGCCCGAACATGGCGTTGAGGTGCTCGCGGGCGTAGGTCAGCTTCTCGCTGCGCGAAACGGGGAGGGTGAAGTCGGGCAAGAGAATGATGCCTTCCAGCCGGGGCATGGCATGTTCGTTCAGGTTTTCCCACACCTGGTCGCCCACGAAGAGCAGGCGGGCTTCGGAGTGGTTGACGATGTTGTGCACGTTGTCCGCCTTGAACTCGTGCAGGATGGGCACGGCCACCGCCCCGTAGGTCAGCACGGCCAGGAAGGCTACGCCCCAATGCGAACTGTTGCGCCCGCACAGGGCAATCTTGTCCCCCTTGCGGATGCCGCTTTCCTCGAAAAGAATGTGCAGCTTTTCTATCTTGCGGGCCACGTCCTTGTATTGCAGGGTGGCGCCTTTGTAATCGGTCAGCGCATCCAAATCCCAATTTTGCTGGATGCTGTTCTTGATATAGGCGATAAAACTTTGTTTCATGATTGCACACTTTTTGGTTTTGTGTGCAAATATAGGAGTTTATTGCAGAAATCTCCAACAGTTTTGCGAAAAATGAGACACCCGGGCCGTTTCTTTAAGATTTATTCTTGATGTCCCCCATATATTTATTGATAAGTATATAGCCTACCAGCCCAATGAGGATGAGCGACAGCGAACAGCCAAGGACCGCATTGTTGATGCGGCCCGCACAGAAGCAGCCCGCCAATATAGCTATACCTAGAAAGATGAAGACCAGCCCCAAACTTTGCCATAAACTTTTTATCATCGTGCGTCGAATAATGGTTAGGATAATGTGTGCAAAGGTAGGGCATCAGATTGACAATTCCTAGCGTTGCGCCAAACAAAAGGATAGCCGTAAGCCTGCCTTATCCGCCGGAAAAAACTCCGAAGTCCGCCGGAAAACCTGTCAAGGTATTCGATAAAGTTCAAACTTAGGCTGCGTTTATATAAACTTAGGGTACGTTTATATAAACGTAAGTTGCGTTTTTATAAACTTAGGCTGCGTTTAAACTTTCCGAGCCTGCAAAGGAGTTTTTTCCCCGTACCTTGGGCGTTTTTCCGGCTATATTTCCCGGAAATCCCAAGTATTTCGATGCGGTTGCCTTGCCATCAATCACTCGCTTGCCGAAGCCGGAGGCTTATCGGCCTAACCACTGCCGCCGGATTATGCGCAAACAAAAATGGCATGGCAGATGGAATTTCAAGCATTCACATCTGCACATGCCGTTTTTTACTTCGTGGGATACAGGAATACCTTTGTCGATAATAACTTCTTGAAAATCAAACTTCCCGTATCAACTCCATGCCCCGCTTGATGGCCTCCTCGTTCATGGGGATGAGATGGTGATGGCGTTCGGGCAGGGTTTTCTTCAGGCCCTTGATGACATTCTCCAGCGTCACCATCGGCTTGATTTTCAGCAATCCGCCCAATACAATCATGTTGAACGCCTTGCTGTTGTTCATCTCGTTGGCTGCATCCATCGCGTCGATGCGGTAGACGTGTATGTCTTTGCGGGTGGGCGGCTGTATGATGCCGTAGCCGTCGTAGATGAGGATGCCGCCGGGCTTCACCTTGCTCTCGAACTTCTCCAGCGAGGGTTGGTTGAGGATGATGGCGGCGTCATATTTGCTCAAGATGGGCGAGGATATCTTGTCGTCGCTGATGATGACGGTCACGTTGGCCGTGCCGCCGCGTTGCTCGGGGCCGTAGGCGGGCATCCAGCTCACTTCCTTGCCTTCCATCAGGCCGGAGTAAGCCAAGATTTTGCCCATGGACAAGACGCCTTGTCCGCCGAAGCCTGCTATGATGATTTCTTCTTTCATTGCTGTTGTGATTAAATGATAATTTAGTTGACGAGGAGACAAGTTAACGAGACTACGAGGACAAGGCGTAATCAAGCCTTTTGCCTTGCCTTGTTGCCTTGTTTACTCGTCCCCTTGTCAACTTATAAATTCCTATTTGTCTTTCAAATCTCCCAACGGATAGAACGGGAACATGTTCTCTTCCATCCACTTGTTGGCCTTC
>CALUOW010000018.1 GCA_944322365.1 uncultured Bacteroides sp. | reverse complement strand
AAATATAGTTAGTGTGCTTTATTAGGACGATTGAGGCTGTGAAGTTTCAATTCTCTCTCAAAATCTTATGAAAAAACTAACATAAAAGGGATGCCGCGTGAGCAGCGTCCCTTTTGTTTTTTGCAAAATGCTTATGCCCGGTTTCAACAAAAAGCCATATCTTTGCCCGTGGATAATGAAGCAAGCATTCAAAATGGTTTCTTGACTTCCTAACATAACATAAACCAACTTATCTAAAAAATGATACGATGAAACGATTGATTGTTTTTTGCCTGTGGGTGGGATTTTGCATAGGACTCCATGCCCAGCAACCAGTGAACATTGTTTATATTGGAAACAGCATTACTGAAGGCGCTTACATCCAGGACAAAGAAAAGGATGCTCCGCCTGCACGAGCCAGTTACTATGTGAGCGAACAGCTGGGGACAGAAGTGGAGTTTCGCAATTGCGGCATCAGCGGGATGACCACGGTGGATTTCCTTCCAATCTGCGACCACCAGTTTCCGCATGTCCTGTCAGCAGCCTCTGAATTGGCCCGGCGAGACGGCATTTTGCTATTTTCCATTTCTTTGGGAACCAATGACAGCGCCTGCTCCACAGCATTCGGCGCACCGGTTCCCCCCGAGCAATACTATACGAACCTAAAGGCGATTATCGACGAGCTTTTAAAGAAGTATCCCGACAGCCGGATTGTCGTCCAAAGCCCCATTTGGTACAGTCCCAACACCTATAATGCAGCCATTTACTTGAGCGAGGGACTGAAACGGCTGACCAGTTATCTCCCGATGATTCCCAGACTGATAGACGCCTATGCCGAAACAAACCCCGGCCATGTCTTTTTGGGAGACACTCAAGCATTCGATTTCTTCAAAGAGCATTACTTGGAGTTGTTTCGTCCGGAAGAAGGGAAAGCCGGCACCTTCTATTTGCACCCGAATCGGAAAGGAGCAGACCGCTTAGGCAAGTTTTGGGCGGAAGCTATCTTGAAGGCATTGCAGTATGCGCCATACTAAGTAAGATAAGTAAGAAAAGAATTATCATCTATTTTCCGCTGCCACAGCAGCCTCAACTCAAAAGTGAATTTAAACTTAAAAAACACGATGCAATGAAAAGAATATTTTTGGCATGTATTGGCTGCATGCTGATTTTTTCCACAAACCTATGGGCGAAACAGATTATCAAAGTAGCGTGCGTGGGCAACAGCATCACGTACGGTGCAGGTATTTCCAACCGCGAAAAGAATGCTTATCCTGCCCAGTTGCAGTATTATTTGGGCGATGGTTACGAAGTCCGCAACTTTGGATCCAACGGAGCGACAGCGCAGTCGGACAGCGATTATCCGTATGTTCATACAAGTGTGTATGGCAAATCGAAGGATTTTCTTCCAGACATTGTCCTGATTAAATTGGGAACCAATGACACTAAGCCCCAGAACTGGAAAAACAAGAAGCATTTCATGGACGAATATCAGACGCTTATTGATACCTATCGTTCGCTAGACTCACATCCGCAGGTGATCCTACTCACCCCGGCGCGTTGTTTCCTTACCGAAAAGAACACCATCAGCCCGCGCATTATCGAAGAAGAGATACGTCCGGCAGTCGAGCAACTGGCTTATGATAACGGATTGGGTATCATCAATCTGAATAATCTATTTGGCAACCAGTGGGATCAAGCCATCATGCCGGACCGCTTGCATCCGTCTTCCATCGGTGCAGGCGCGATAGCCCGTAAAATCGGCGATTACCTGCTGAATGCAGCTCAATGCAAGCCGGCAGCATTTATACCCGGAAATGCCACCTCCTTCAACTTTCATGGCTATCAGGGATACGATTTCCAGTTGGATGGAGTTCCTTGCAAAGTGGTACGTCCGACCAAAGAAGCGCATGGAAGGCCCTGGATATGGCGGGCACGTTTCTGGGGACATGAACCGCAGGCCGATATTGACTTGCTGGAGCAAGGTTTTCATGTTGCATATTGCGACGTGGCCGATTCGTATGGCGCCGATAAAGCTGTCAAACGCTGGAACAAGTTCTACGAATATCTGGTGACGAACGGTTTTCATAAAAAGGCCGTACTGGAGGGTATGAGCCGTGACGGACTGATTGCTTATAATTGGGCCGCGCAGAATGCCGATAAAGTAGCCTGCATTTATGCCGATGACATTGTTCCAGTTACAGAGAATACAACCCTTTTTGAAGCAGAGATGAAGCGTCTTGGCGTTCCGATTGCCGTGATTCACAAACCAGGTATCGGGCATCATCCGCATTCACTGAACAATCCTGAATCTATTGTACAGTTCATACTGAAAGCTACCGGACGGTGGTCCAACAATTGCACCCATGCTATTCCTGGAAACGAATATCGCTCGGCTGCCGGATGGGTGGATGGTTCGGAATGGCATTCGGTGGCACAGGATATCGAAACGACACTAAACGGACGTAAACTGAAACTGCTGTTGCTGGGCAATTCCATTACGCAGGGCTGGGGCGGGATGCGCAAACTCGTAAGCTACAAACCCGGCAAGCAGTCTATGGACGATGCTTTGGGACAGGGTAACTGGGAGAGCGCCGGCATCTCGGGCGACCGCACGCAGAACTTGCTTTGGCGTGTCCGTTACGGAAACTATAACCGATGTACTCCGGAATATGTGGTGATTGCCATCGGAATCAATAACCTAGTGGTTGACCACGACACAGCAGACGATACGGCTGAAAGCATCATTACCGTCACAGAAGAGGCCTGCAAACAGTTCCCCGATTCAAAGATCATCTTATTGGGACTTTTCCCCTCCGGAAAGGATCCAAACAGTGCGATCCGTAAACAATGCGACCGCATTCATGAACTACTGAGAGCACACGCCTTTGGATCCCAAGTCAGCTATACGAATCCTACAAGCTGGTTCATTGACGAACATGGAACGATACGCAACGGGCTTTACGGCGAGGATTACATTCACTTTACCGACAAAGGCTATGCTTGTGCAACCTCGCATTTGATACAATTAATGAAATAAGCAATTATGAATATCCGCAAAGGCCCGATGCTTAAGCCTGTACGGGTTCCATCCCTACTGGAACCGAGTTCCATCCGTACTGGAACCGAGTTCCACCCGTACCGGAACCGAGTTCCACCCGTACCGGAACCGAGTTCCACCCGTACTGGAACGGTGTTCCATCCGCATTGCAACGACATGGATGTGCTTGATGGGGCATTGCGGATATTCATTTAAGTCATATTTCAAATTCCCATTCAATTTTCATCCCGCACGAAGTATAGAAGTATCCCCCCTTCAAAAAAAGCGATGCCAGGACAAGTGCCTGCACCGCTTTTCTTCGTTCGGCAACGCTTTATCTCCTCCCGGAGACAACGTATGCGCTATATTGAGTAAGAGAGAATTTGTCAGAGTTCGTAGATGTTTCGCCGTGGGATGTCCACTTCCTTGGGATGTCCTTTGTAGCCAATGTCGCCGCTGCCATTGACGCGGGCTTTCAGGTAATCGGTGGCATGGCATTTGATGTCGCCCGATCCGGCCACGGAAGCATCCACCCGTCCGACCACCATGCCGGGAGCATGGATGTCGCCCGAACCGGCCACGTGATAGGATGCCTTCTCTCCCTTCCCGTTCAAAGTCAAGTCGCCCGAACCGGCTACGGAGGCTTCGACAGAGGTGGTAGCCAGTTGCCTCAGCGTCAAATCGCCCGAACCGGCTACGGAGGCTTCGACAGCCGTGCAGGCAACGCCCGTCAGCACCAAGTCGCCCGAACCGGCCACTTCCGTTTCCAACCGGCTGCAACGGATGTCGTTGCCGGCAATGTCGCCCGAACCGGCAATGTGCAGGCTTAAGTCGTCGGTAGTCAATCCCTTTTTGATATACACTTCTCCAGAACCGGTTATGTGGACGGCATCAAGCGTTTCGGAAGAGACATTGATGTCCAACTTGCTGTAGCTCACGCTGTATCCTTTTTTGAAACCTACGTAGAGCGTGCCTCCTTCTTCATGAATGTCCAGCACCTCGGCAATGTTGTCCGAAGTATAAACCTTCACTTCGGGCTTGCCCGGTTTTTGGGTGAAGTAGACAGTAGGACTGCCCAGCAGTTGTATCTTGGTGAAGTCATCCACTTTGATTTCCTTGGTCACGTAGTTCTTGCTTTCTTTGACGCGCTTGTTGCCCCATCCTTGGGCATTGGCCACGCAACAGGCCGCCAAAGCGGCGAGAGCGATACAGATTACTTTTGTCTTCATATTCCTTATTTGTTAATGGTTGTTCCTTTTGCTTATTAGACGAGATGCCGCATGAAAAAGTTGCACGGCAAGCTCTTTTTTTGTTTTTCTTTTATCCGCTTCCTCTCCTTCCAATAGTCGTGCCAAAGTGATAATAAACTGATAATGAGCAAGAATAGAATTTACGTCCCTGTCCGATAACGGACACACCGTCCGCTTTCGGTCACAAAAGTGTGCGCCTTGCGCTTGCCGTTGTCGCAGATTCTTTGTTCTTTTGCAGGCGTTAGAGAAGAATTATGCCGATGACCGCAGCTGAATATACCTACGATGACCCCGAACTGGGCCGCTTCCACATCCGCATAAGCGCGCGTGCCCGCCGCCTGACCTTCCGCGCCAAAGAGCGGGAGTTGTGGGTCACTATACCCGCCGGCGCCGGCTTGGCGGAGGTGAAGCGCGCCATCGACAGCCTGCGCCCGCGCCTCCGCACAATGATTTCCAGGACTTTTGCTCCGCCCGTCATCGACCGCAGTTTCCGCATCGACGCCCCCTGTTTCCACTTCTCCTTATCCGCCAGCACAGACAGCCGCTTCCGCCTGCGCCGCGAGGACGAACAAGTGCAGCTGCTCTGCCCGGAAGAAACGGACTTTGCCGACGCACGCTTGCAGGAGTGGCTGCGCAAGGTGGCGACAGAGGCCATGCGCCAACGTGCCAAAGAGGTGTTGCCCCTCCGGCTGGAGATGTTGGCGCGTGCGCACGGCCTGACGTATAGCGAAGTGAAGGTGAACAGTAGCGCCGGCCGTTGGGGGAGTTGTTCGGGGCGGGGCAGCATCAACCTCTCGCTCTACCTCGTGCGCCTGCCCCTTCACCTCATCGACTACGTATTGCTGCACGAATTGGCGCACACCCGCGAAATGAACCACGGCCCCCGCTTCTGGATGCTGCTGGATCGCCTGACGGGAGGACGGGCGCAGGCGTTGCGCGACGAGTTGAAGCAATATCGTTGCTCGTTGTTTTAGTCGACAATCACCGCCACGGGATTGTCCTCTTCCTGAACTTTCAGCAACGGAGCCAGGGCCGGATTCTCCTTGGCTTCGGGATGAGTCTCCAACCATTCTACCACGCGGTATGCTTCCAGCGGCCGTCCTTCATAAGGCAGGAAGTGCGTCAGATCGTCTTCCAGTTCGCCGTTGTCAGGCGCTAGACGGGTGGTGCCGGTTCGGCGGTCATAGACTCCCCGATATGTTTGCGGCTCGTCGCCATAGACATCGCGGGCGCAGTAGAAGATGACCTGCGTAGGCGTTTCGAATGCACCGGTAATCAGCACCTTGTCTGCCACGCCTGTACGCCGCTTGCGTCCTTCCAGTGGGAAATGGAGTTTACCCGTATGGAAGGCGATGGATGGCTCCAAGCGCCCGTTCTTCAAGACATATACGGTGTCGCAAAAGGCGCGGCGGTATTTCAGCACCCCCTCGTGTACATAGCTGTCCGACGGCATGTCTGCCCAGATGCTGCCGTTGCCATAGTCCGCCCATAGGAACGAAGCACGGCTCAGATTCGACTGATACAGCCCTTGGATGCTCCTGCCCTCTTCGTAGCCGGCTTTCACCATAGGGTCAATGAGGCTGTCTACCAATTCCCCCCGGTAATTGAAGATGTTCAGGATGCGTTCGTTGGGCGTTATCATATACTGGTTGTGGCTGATGATGAGCGAGTCGGTAAACGAGAGGTTGCTCGATGTACGCTTCACACCTTGCAGGACAATGCGCCCGTGGTAGCCGTCTGTCGGGTCGTAGCGTTGGATTTGGTTGGGTTCGCGCAGGAAGTAAAGCAGGCCGTCGTGCTTGTTGTAGCAGATGTTGCTCGATGTATATTCCTTCGGTCCCTGGCCTTGATGGGCGATGCGGGCAACGAAGCGTCCCGTCTCCTTGTCGAAGGTCAGGATGGCGGGCGATTGGGCATACGACACCAAGAGGTACTTGTCTGTCGTAACCATGTATGGGCGATCGCCCACGAGGCACGAATCCTTCGTCTCCAACGGCACATAACGCACTGTGTCGTAAAGGTCGGACATCTTCAGTTCGTCTTCGAGATGGTTCAAGGCGTTCTCTACGTCGATGACTATCAGTCCGTCCGTCGGTTCGGCGGGCTTTGGGTTGCCGCAGGCGGCCAATAAGGCGAGCAGGGCGGCGGGAATGAATGCTTTCTTCATTATATAGGGATAAGTCGGGAGATATATGTCTTTATTCAGTTATCACTGCTATGGGATTGTCCTCTTCCTGCACTTTCAGCAACGGGGCTAGGGCCGGATTCTCCTTGGCTTCGGGATGCGCTGCCAGCCATTCTACCACCTCGAAAGCTTGGATAAGGTTTCCTTTGTAGGGCATGAAGCCTGTCAGGTCGTCCATCAAAGCGCCCTCGGTATGCGCCATGCGCAAAGAGCCGGTGCGACGGTCGTAGACACCCACGTAGTTGTCGGGCGTCTCGCTGTAGATACCGCGCGCGGCGTAGAAGAGTATACACTTTGGCGTCTCGCTTACTTGCGTGATGACCACCTTGTCCGCGTAGCCGTAATCTTGCGCACGTCCTTCGGGCGGGAAATGGTAAGCACCGGTATGGAAAGCTATAGACGGCTTCAGGCGGCTGCCTTGCACCACGTGCACCGTATCCGAGAAGTCGGCGTGATACTTCACCTGTCCGTCATACGTGTACATGCTTCCGCCCTTGATGGAATTCCACGCGCTACCGCCGCCAAATGTTGTCAGAGCCAGCGTTGCGCCGGCCAGTTGCTTCAGTTGGGTCTTCCCAAAAGGAGCGGTGGGCGGATAGGCTACGCGCGCCATAGGATCGAAGATGCTGTCTTGCAGTTGTCCGTCCGGACGGAACGATAGCATGGCACAGGGCGATGCAGGCCAGCGGTTGTTGTATCTACCTACGATGAGCGAGTCAGTAAAGGCGTATTGTACGGGCATGGGGAATTTGGTGCCCAGTTTCAATATGCCGTGGTAGCCGCCTTGCAGGTCGTACTTCTGCAAGGCATCCGGTTCGCGCAGGAAGTAGAGCAGCCCGTCGCGCTCGTTATAATCCGGATTGGATGCCGTATAGGCTTGGGGATCGTCGCCTGTATGTCCGATTCGTGCCACATAGCGGCCTGTCTGCTTGTCGAAGCTATGGCACAAAGACTGGGTTGTATAAGAACTGACCACCAAATGCCCGCCCACAACCTGGAGGCTGGGCCAGTTGCCCACGAGGCACGAATCGTTCGTCTCCAACGGCACATAACACACTGTGTCGTAAAGGTCGGACATCTTCAGTTCGTCTTCGAGATGGTGCAAGGCGTTCTCTACGTCGATGACTATCAGTCCATCCGTCGGTTCGGCGGGCTTAAGATTGCCGCAGGCGGCCAACAAGGCGAGCAGGGCGGCGGGGATGAATGCTTTCTTCATTGCATAGGTGTTTAACAGGGGTGATGAATCAGGTGTTCGCTGGCGATATATCCGCCGTTCGCTGGGGATATATCCGCTGCTTGCGGACGATAGATGAGCCGCTTGCGGGGGATATATCCGCCCTAAACGTTGGTTATAAGGCTATTGAACGATGATGACTACGGGGTTGTCCTCTTCGCCAATCTGCAGCAACGGGGCAATGGCCGGATTCTTCTTTGCCTCCGGGTGCTCGTCCAGCCAAGGCAGGATGTCTTCCGGCCAAACCAAGGCGACAAACTCGCCCTGCGTGCTGCACGACAGGGGGCGGAAAGGTAGGAAGCCGTTCACGTCGTCCGTCAGGGCGGCAGATTCCTTGCCCATGCGGGTGATGCCCGATTGTTTGTCGTAGATGCCGTTCAGAGTTTCGGGATTGTTCTCATAAATGTTGCGTGCGCATTGGAAGAAGATGCGTTGCGGCGTTTCCAAGATGGAGAGTGGCAACAGTTTGTCCTTGCTGACCGACCCTTGCGTGCGTGCCTCGGCGGGGAAGTGCCAACGGCCTGTGTGGAAAGCATAGACAGGCTCCGGGCGGTTGTTGCGGAGGGTAAAGACGGTGTCGCTGAACTCTTCTTTGTATCGCAGCCCGCCGTCGCACGTCCAAATGGCGTCCGAGGTGATATTGCCCTGCACGCTGCCGTCGCTGAATCGCGTCAACAGTATGCCCGATAGTCCCAGTTTCCAGACATGTATCGCCTCGATGTCCTGCATGGTGGCGGGGGGCAAGACTGGCAATTGGCTGGCAACGCTGTCGCAGGCGCGGCCGGATTCGTCAAAAAGCAGCAGGGCGCGATTGTGGTTGCCGCTCCGGGCCATATTGAGGTAATAGCCGGCAATAAGGGAATCGCAGAAAGCATACATCGTAGGCCGGGCGGGCGGCGTAGGAATCTGGACGCGGCCTTGATACCGGCCCTGCGCGTCGTATTTCAGCAATTGGTCGGGTTCGCGCACGAAGTAGAACAGGCCGTTCGATTCGTTGTAGGTGAAGTTAGGAGAAGCATATCCTTCCGGATCCTCGCCCACGTGGCCGATGGTGTTGACGAAGCGGCCCGTCGATTTGTCGAAACAGAGGCATTGTTGGCCGAACGTGACCAGGATATGATCCCCGCAAATTTGCACCTGGGGATTGTTGCCGACGAAACACGAATCGCCCGTCTCCAGCGGCACGTAGCGCACCGTCGTACCCAGTTGCGACAGTTTCAGTTCTTCCAACTGGCCGATGGCATTCTCTACATCGATGACAACCAGCCGCTCTGTTTCCGCCGGTTGTGGACGATTGCTACACGCGGCCACTACAAGGGTCAAGGCGGCGGCAAATAAGAATTTCTTGCTCATAGTAAATATTCGTTTTTAAGATGATTCAGCCAACAAAGATAGAAGATTGGACTTTTGTCCGTAACAGATAGGCCCAAAGTTTAAGATATATTAAACGAAGATTGGCCGTTGATAAGTTTACAGCCCACAAAACAAAGTGACAAGGAACGGGACGCTGAAATCCACCAAGAAGCCGTGGTAGACGGAAACAACGGCAAACCGGTTGCCCGATGCCTGGAGAATGACGGGCAGGGTAGTGTCCATGGTAGTGGCGCCGCCGGCGGATATGGGCGCCAAGGGACCGAACCAACGCGCCAAGAAGGGTGCCAGAAGCAACGTCAGCATTTCACGGACGACATTGGCCAACAAAGCCACCGTGCCCAACTCGGCGCCCTTGTATTCGGTGATGAAGATGGAAGATAGCGAGTAATAGCCAAAGCCGCTGCCCACAGCCAGGCAATCGGCTGCCGAGCGGTGTGCCAACAACAGGCAAGCAAACAAAGAGCCTGCCAACGTGCCCACGAGGGTGCCCAAAGGAAGCAACATCAGGCGCGGGCTGAGCGTGCGGAAGTTGCGCAACGTCTGCGGATCGCTGCCCAAACCCACGCCCACGCAGAACATCAGGGCGCAGAGAGCGTAGAAACTGAGTCCCGTATCGCCCAAATCGGCAGGCAACAAGCCCATGCGACCAAAAGCCACGCCCAAAGCGAAAAAGGCGACAATCACCAAGCTGCCCTTCATCCTTCCGCCTCCTTCCGTTGCTTGCGCCGGACAATGTCCTTCCACAAGGCTTGCGCGGCCAACGCACTGCCCAACGTGGCGGCCACAGCCACAAGCAACGCCTCCAGCCCCAACGTATGCAAACCTCGGATGATGCGCTCGTTGCCGCCCACCTCGACTCCCAACAGGAACAACAGCAACCAAATGAGGCAGGTAACAAGCGGGCGCACGAATCCCATTCGCCGGCGGCGCAATATCCATCCGGCAGCGATGCCCAATAGCATGAGAGAGATGACGGTAAACATACGACGCATACTTTTGTTGAATTTCGGGCGCAAAGATAGTGGCTTTCTTCCGAATCTTCGTACCTTTGCCCCCATGTTATTGCCCTATTTGCATAAAGACGTGGTAGAAGCCGGGTGCGACGAGGCCGGACGCGGCTGTTTGGCGGGAGCAGTTTATGCGGCGGCGGTCATCCTTCCGCCGGACTTCCGCAACGAACAGCTGAACGACTCGAAGCAACTAAGCGAACGCCAACGCTATACTTTGCGCGAGGTAATCTTGCGCGAAGCGGTGGCGTGGGCCATAGGCGTGGTGTCGCCGCAAGAGATTGACGAGTTGAACATCCTCCATGCCTCCATCCTGGCCATGCACCGCGCGGTGGACGGCCTGCGGGTGCGCCCGCAACACTTGCTCATCGACGGCAACCGCTTCCGCCCTTATCCCGGCATCCCGCATACGACGGTGGTGAAAGGCGATGCCAAGTACCTCTCCATCGCCGCCGCTTCCGTCCTGGCCAAGACTTATCGAGACGACTACATGCTTCGATTGCACGCCGAGTATCCCGCCTACGGCTGGGACAAGAACAAAGGTTATCCCACCGCGAAACATCGCGCGGCCCTTGCCGAACAGGGAGCGACGCCTTATCATCGACGCACATTCCATCTGTGGGGCGACGGGCAGTTGGAGTTGAAATTTGGAGAATGATTGGGAAGAAAAGGAGAGCAGTTCAGACATCTTCTTTCAGTTCGGCCAGCAAAGTTTCAATTTCCTTGGGGCCGATGCTGTCTTGTTCGGCCTTGTCGTAGAGGGTGAGGAGAGTGACCGTGCCTTCGTCCACATTGATGAGGGCGGTGTAGGTAATGACCCTGGCTCCGTGGCTTTTCCCCTTGCCTTTGGCGGAAATGGCCATGCGCACCTTGCGGAGATTGTTGCCCAGGTCGGCGCCTTGGGCAGGGTTCTGCTCTAAGGAGTTAATCAGCCTTTCCAAATCATTATCCAATGAATGATATTTCTTAAAGAGACGTTTGAATTCCTTTCTAAACCTCTTACTTAAATTAATTTCGTATTTCATGGAGAAAATCTCTAGCTGATTGCAACTTAATGTTTCCTTTTTGGGCAGTTTTCACTTCCCGCAACGCTTCCTTGATGTCAGCCAAGATTTCTTTCTTGTCCGCTTCAGTCATAACGTCGTTTTCTTCCACTTCTTCTTTTTTCAGTTTCTGCAAATATTTCTTCAGCTTCTTGAGCAAATCGTTGTCGCCCATGATAGAGATGACGTCTTGCAAAACGTCTTGTTGCAATTGGAGGTCAATGGTAGCCATACACTATACTCTTTTATTCTTTCCCGACAAAGATAGTACTTTTCTTTTTGCCGCCCAACATTTTCAATTCTTTTATATCCATGTCGTGCGTGCATCTGCTAAGTTTTTTTGTACCTTTGCGCCGTAAAGCGATAACGTTCAATTTAAATCTTTATACATTATGGCAAAGAAAGCTCTTCTTATGATTTTGGACGGTTGGGGAATCGGCGACCGTCAGAAGGATGATGTAATCTCCATGACTCCCACTCCCTACTGGGACAGCCTGTTGGCCAACTATCCGCACTCGCAGCTCCAAGCTAGCGGCGAGAACGTGGGATTGCCCGACGGACAGATGGGCAACTCCGAAGTGGGACACCTCAATATCGGCGCCGGCCGCATCGTTTATCAAGACTTGGTGAAAATCAACCGCGCCTGTGCCGACGGCAGCATCTTGCAGAACAAGGAGATTGTTTCCGCCTTCTCCTACGCCAAGGAACAGGGCAAGGGCATCCACTTTATGGGCCTGACTTCCAATGGCGGCGTACACAGTTCTTTGGAACACCTCTTCAAACTCTGCGACATTGCCAAGGAATACGGCATCGGCGAGCGCACCTTCATCCACTGCTTCATGGACGGCCGCGACACCGACCCGAAGAGCGGCAAGGGCTTCATCCAGCAGCTGACGGATCATTGCGCGCAGAGTGCCGGACGCATCGCCAGCATCGTAGGACGTTTCTACGCCATGGACCGCGACAAACGTTGGGAGCGCGTCAAGGAAGCCTACGAGCTGCTTATAAACGGCCAAGGCAAACAGTCTGACGACATGGTAAAGGCCATGCAAGAATCTTACGACGAAGGCGTGACGGACGAATTCATCAAACCCATCAACAACTGCGCTTTCGACGGCACCATCAAGGAGGGCGACGTGGTCATCTTCTTCAACTACCGCAACGACCGCGCCAAGGAACTGACCATCGTGCTGACCCAGCAGGATATGCCGGAACAGGGCATGAAAACCATCCCCGGCCTGCAATACTACTGCATGACGCCGTATGACGCTTCCTTCAAGGGCGTGCATATCATCTTTGATAAAGAAAACGTGGCCGACACGCTGGGCGAGTACCTCTCCAAGCAGGGCAAGAAGCAACTGCACATTGCCGAAACAGAGAAATATGCGCACGTAACATTCTTCTTCAACGGCGGACGCGAAGCTCCCTTCGAAGGCGAGGACCGCATCCTGGTTCCCTCTCCCAAGGTAGCCACCTACGACCTGAAACCTGAGATGAGCGCTTACGAAGTAAAAGACAAGCTGGTGGAAGCCATCAACACGCAGCAGTATGACTTCATCGTGGTGAACTATGCCAACGGCGACATGGTAGGACACACCGGTGTCTACGAAGCTATCGAGAAAGCCGTGGTAGCCATCGACAACTGTGTGCGCGACACCGTGGAAGCCGCCAAAGCCAACGACTACGAAGTCATCATCATCGCCGACCACGGCAATGCCGACCACGCCCTCAATGCCGACGGCACGCCCAACACGGCCCACTCCTTGAACCCCGTGCCCTTCGTTTATGTCACAACGAACAAGGACGCTAAGGTAGAGAACGGCGTATTGGCCGACGTAGCCCCCTCCATCCTGCACATCATGGGACTGCCTCAACCGGCTGACATGACGGGTAAAGATCTGATTAAGTAATACCTTATATTATTATAGGCGCGGATAACGCCGGTTTCACGGATTCTTTTAGCAAGAAGAAGCATTCGTGAATCCTGCGTAATCCACGCCTTTTTAGTTCTATTATATGCTACAAGTTGGAGATGTCATTGTCAGTTTCGACGTACTGAAAGAGAAATTCCTTTGCGACCTCAGCGCCTGCCACGGCGCCTGCTGCATCGAGGGCGATGCGGGTGCTCCTTTGGAACTGGACGAGTTGGAAAAGATAGAAGAAGTCCTACCCCTCATTTGGGATGAACTGTCGCCCGAAGCGCGAGCCATTATAAGCAAACAAGGAGTAGCCTACGTAGACGAGGAAGGCGACCTGGTGACTTCCATCGTCAACGGGAAGGATTGCGTGTTCACCTGCCACGATGGAAAAGGCGGCTGCTTTTGTGCCATCGAGAAGGCATGCCGCGCAGGCAAGACGGATTTTCTCAAACCAGTTTCCTGCCACCTCTATCCCATCCGCGTGAAAGACTTCGGCACTTTCAAAGGCGTAAACTACAACCGTTGGGACGTGTGCAAGGCAGCGGTCATACTGGGGCAAAAGGAAAACTTGCCCATTTACAAGTTCCTGCGTGAACCGCTCATACGCAAATTCGGGGAAGAATGGTATGCCGAACTGGAAACGGCGGCAGAAGAACTGGAAAAACAACATCTTTTATAAACATCTTTTCATGGATATCATCCTTCCCTTATATGCCCTATTCTGGTTCGTTATTGGCCGTTGGGTGAAAAACAGCCCCTCGGTGATGGCCGGTTATTATTCCATCCCGAAAGAACAGCGCGACGAAGTGGCAAGACGTGTAGCCGCCCTGATCTACCGCACTTTTCGCATCATGGCCATACTGATGGTGTTTCTCTACATCCTATTGCGGGTGGCCGGTGCAGATAAGAACCTGTCGGGCAGCTTCGTCATGCTATCCGTGTCGGTAATAGGTTCGATAGTAGTGGCAGTACGCGGGAAACGGCTTGAATCACACCAAGCGTAAGGACGTTTTTCTTCATGCAGCGCAGATAACGCAGAGGACATGGAAACCATTTGCAAGGATTTTCTCCGCATTCTCCGCGTCATCCGCGCTACATATTTATAATATATTTCAAAAGACCTTTGCTTACATGCGTTCAGGCACTTCGATGCCTAGCAAGCCCATGCCCAAGCGAACGATTTTGGCCACTTCGGCAGACAACACCAGGCGGAATAGACGGACAGCTTCGTCCTCTTCGCGCAAGATGCTGTAGTCGTGGTAGAATTGATTATACTCTTTCACCAAATCGTAGCAGTAGTTGGCGATGACCGAAGGACTGTAATCCGTGCCTGCTTGGCGCACCACGGCTGCAAAGTCGGCCAGCATTTGGACGAGCCCTTCTTCCTTCGTGCTCAACTCAATGCCGGCGGGCAACGCATCGGGCAACACGATACCGGCAGCCTCTGCCTTGCGCAGCACCGAACGGATACGCGCGTAGGTGTATTGGATGAAGGGGCCGGTATTGCCGTTGAAATCGATGGATTCTTTCGGATTGAACGTCATGTTTTTGCGGGCATCCACCTTCAGGATAAAGTATTTCAAGGCGCCCAAGCCTACAATGCGGGCGATATTCTCTGCTTCCTCAGGCGTCAGGCCATCCAGCTTGCCCAAATCGCCACTGGTCTCGCGGGCGGTGGCAATCATTTCGGCCATCAGGTCGTCTGCATCCACCACGGTGCCCTCGCGGCTCTTCATCTTGCCTTCGGGCAACTCCACCATGCCATAGGAGAAGTGCACCAAGCCCTTGCCCCACTCGAAGCCCAAGCGGTCTAAAAGAATGGAGAGCACTTGGAAATGGTAATTCTGCTCGTTGCCCACGACGTAAACCATCTTGTCGATGGGATAGTCGGCAAAACGTTGTTCGGCCGTGCCGATGTCTTGCGTCATGTAGACAGACGTACCGTCTGAACGGAGCAGCAGTTTATGGTCGAGGCCCTCGTTGGTCAGATCGGCCCAGACGGAACCATCATCCTTGCGGTAGAAGAGTCCTTTCTCCAATCCTTCCAGCACTTTCTTCTTGCCTTCCAAGTAGGTGTTGGATTCATAATAGATTTTGTCGAACGACACGCCCATCATGCGGTACGTCTCGTCGAAGCCCGCGTACACCCAATCGTTCATCTTCTTCCAAAGGGCGCGTACTTCGGGGTCGCCTGCCTCCCACTTCACCAGCATCTCGCGGGCTTCTTTCATCAAGGGGGCGTTGGCTTCGGCCTCTTCTTTCGTCATGCCTTGCTGCTCCATCAGTTGAGCCACCTCGGCTTTGTAATGCTTGTCGAAGGCCACATAATAATCGCCGATAAGGTGGTCGCCTTTCTTGCCGCTGCTTTCGGGCGTTTCGCCGTTGCCATACTTCAACCACGCCAACATGGACTTGCAAATGTGGATGCCCCGGTCGTTGACGATGTTGGTCTTCACCACCTTGTTGCCGTTGGCAGCGATAATGTTAGCCAAGGCGTTTCCTAAGAGATTGTTGCGCACATGCCCCAAGTGGAGGGGCTTGTTGGTGTTGGGCGACGAATACTCAATCATCACCAGCGGCGACTGCTCCGTGGCGGGCGTCAGGCCGTATTGGGCGTCGGCATGGATGTCGTTCAGCAATTCAATCCAAGCGGACGAAGCCACCGTCAGGTTCAAAAAACCTTTGATGACGTTAAAGGCAGCCACGGCAGGCTCGTTCGTCTTCAGATACTCGCCAATCTCTTGGGCGGTTTGTTCGGGTCCTTTGCGAGACAGGCGCAGGAAAGGGAAGACCACCAGCGTCAGATGGCCCTCGAACTCCTTCTTTGTCTTCTGCAACTGCACTTGCGCGGCGGGCACGTCTTGCCCGTAGAGTGCTTTCAGGCCGCTTACTACGGCCGATGTCAGTCTTTCTTCTATCTTCATGGGTAATAAATGTTTTCCTGGGGTGCAAAGATACGACAATAAAACGAGACCGAAAGAATATGCAGGCAAGAATCCGCACGCCGCCCCCTCTCCTACCGTTCGCCAAGTCCTCGGAAAGGATGCCCCAATGCGCCTGATAGACGCGATTAAAATAGCGCAAAGTGCGAAGCGAACGAAATATTGCGTATATTTGCCGCCTGATAGACCAAACCTGAAACCTGTTTGTATGACAATGAACACAACAAACGACAAAAAACGACGAAAGGACTGGGCGCGCGCAGCCGCCACGGTGTTTCTCGCCTTGGCGATGAGTGCGTGCAACGCCGACATCTTCATCGACGACTTCCTGCCCCAAACGCCGTTCCTCCGCATCGAACGGGCGGGCGAAACCGTCTCCATCCCTTTCGAGGCAACCAACTGGGGCATCCTGTGGGGATATGATATAGACGAATCCTTCCACACCTGGGGCACGGACTTGGAGGGAAACTCCCTCAGCCTGCCCTTTGACGAAGAGCAACTGGGCATTGTCCACATCCAAGACGACTTTTTCGACCTCCAGGTAGAGAAAAAGAACCGGCGCGAGATGTCCGTCACCCTCTTGGAGAACCTTTACGATTATCCCATCGAAATGTCCTTGGCCGTCGGCAACCAGTATGTGGAGAAGCGCATCCCCCTCACATTGGCGCCCGGCTCCAAGTATCGCGTGGACAGCGTGGCTTATGATTGGAGTCTATTCCATACCTACGACTATGGGGCGGAATGGGTGTACAGCCTTATTGTAGACAATACGATGAGCGCCGACACGATATGGGCCACCATCCGCCCGTATGAGGATGCCGTGCGGAGCGTGCGCTTTTCTATTCCCGGCACGGTGATGCCTGCTGACTATTATACCACTATCTTGGGCAGCCCTTTGCCCGAAGTCACCATCCCCGACATCGAGGACGGGCAGCCCGTTTTGCAGGACACGCGCGCAACCTTCAACCTCCACGAGCAAGACCTGCCCACCGGCCTGGACAAGAACTTTTCTGCCCGCGTCCCCGTACCCGGTGGGAAGAACATGAAGGTGGGCGTCTATGTGACGATAGAAAACTACACGGTTCCTTTTACGCTGCATTGCTCCAATCCGGACAGCGGACGGAAGCGCACCTTCAGCGGCACACTGACCAGCGACCGCCCCTACGATTACTTTTATGTCAAAGAAGATTTGAGCGAAACCAATGAATAATCCGAAATACTCCTTGCATCTGACCCTTTGGATGCTCTGCTTGGCTTTTGCCTTGCCGGGAAGCGCACAGACTTCCCTGCCCGCCGACACCGCCTCGCGCAAGGCGACGCACCTACTGAGCGTAGAGTTCAAACCCGCTTACGTCTTTCCCACCGATGCCTTCTTCCGAGGCGACAACCGCAAGCAAAACCCGCTGCGCGCCAACCTCTCCGGCCACGTGAAGTACGGTTTCCAATTCGCGCCCGATTCTTATTGGGGGAAGCATTATCCCCACGTGGTGCAAGGCATAGGCGTAGGCTACAACACCTTTTTCAACCCCACGGAGTTGGGCAATCCGGTTTCCGTCTACGCCTTCCAGACGGCACGAATCGCCACCCTTGCCCCCCGGCTCTACCTCAATTACGAATGGGACTTTGGAGCCTCCTTCGGCTGGAAAAAGTTCGACGAAGAGGACAATTACTACAACACGGTGGTAGGCTCGAAGATTAACGCCTATATCAACCTAGGATTCTCGCTCTATTGGGCCATCAACCCCAACACCAGCCTGAAAGCGGGCATCGACCTGACGCACTATTCGAACGGCAACACCAATTATCCCAACTTCGGAGTCAATACCTTGGGCGGGAGCATCGGACTTATCCGCCGCTTCGGAGCCGACCGCCGGACGGAGCCGGACGCACCCTCCTCCTTCACCGCGCCGGGCCAACCCGCTTTCCGTCCCTACGTCAGCTACGATCTGGTGCTCTACGGCGCCACGCGCCGCAAAGGCTCCTTCCCGCCCGAAGGCGACCCTTTGCTAGTGCCCGGTTCGTTCGGCATCGTCGGATTGAACTTCGCGCCGATGTACAACTTCAGCCGCTACTTCCGCGCAGGCCTTTCGCTGGACGCGCAATATGACGAGAGCGCCAACATCGACCGCCACATCGCCAACAGTACACAATGGCCCACGTCGGACAACATCCGCTTCTACCGCCCGCCCTTCATCGAGCAATTCTCCGTCGGACTCTCCGCCCGGGCGGAAATCGTCATGCCCATCTTCTCCATCAACCTGGGCATCGGGCGCAACATCCTCTGCAAAGGGCCGGACACCAACTCCTTCTACCAAGTATTGGCGCTGAAGGCAGACATCACGCGCTTCCTCTTCCTGCACGTAGGCTACCAGCTCTACCGCTTCAAGGACCCCAACAACCTGATGCTGGGCTTGGGATTCCGCTTCCACGGCCGGAGATGAACCTATATGACGCCCCCCGCCGGACGATATATCCCCCGCTCGCTGCCGATATAGGAGCAGCAAGCGGGGGATATAAGACCCGCTAGCAGGCGATAGAAGGCCGGCAATCAATCCAGCGACAACTCGGCGCCCGGCTTGAACTTCACCACCTTTTTGGCAGGAATCTCGATGTATTCCTTCGTAACGGGATTGACGCCCTTGCGGGCAGCGCGCTCGGAAACAGAGAAAGTGCCGAAACCTACCAACGACACTTTGTCACCCTCTTTCATGGCATCGTACACGGAGGCTATGAACGCATTCAGCGCCTCTTTGGCGATTGCTCTCGACAAGCCGGACTTGGCCGACATGGCGTTTATCAATTCTGACTTATTCATAACATAAAGGTATTTATTGATTAATGTATTAGATGGCCGACACAAAGATTCCGCTTCACAGGGAACTATGATTGGCAAAAATAGGGCAATTATTCTGAATATCAAATAAAAACACTGAAAAACGATGCAAAAAGGAGGATTTTAGCGGAATGCGTCCCCCTTTTTCTGCCAAGAAACAGAATTTATTCGTACTTTTGCACCCATTCTCCGGCGCTTGGGCTCCCATGGAGGAAAAGCCCGGAGTTGCATTAAAAACCACATGAAATATGAACCCACTACCAACCGTTACTAAAAACCTGCTCATCATCAACGTGCTGATGTTCCTAGCCACGTTGGCGGCCGAACGCTACGGCATTGACTTGGGCGAGTACCTGGGCTTGCACTTCATCCTGTCCGAGCAGTTCAACGCCGCACAGTTCTTCACCTACATGTTCATGCACGCGGGTTTCCTGCACGTGTTTTTCAACATGTTTGCCGTATGGATGTTCGGGCGCATCCTGGAGCAAGTCTGGGGTCCCAAACGCTTCCTGACCTACTACCTGATATGCGGCATCGGGGCAGGCATCATCCAAGAACTGGTGACCGGCATTCATTATTACACGCTGCAAGCCGGACTTTCGCCCGAAGCCGTGGAAGCCGTGATGCGCGAAGGGGGCGACGCGTTGCAACAAGGCATGAACTTTGTCGACCCGGTTTTGGGCAACCTGAACTTGACGCTGCACAGCTCGACGGTGGGCGCATCGGGAGCCGTCTATGGCATCTTGCTGGCCTTTGGCATGTTGTTCCCCAACGAACGCATGTTCATCTTCCCCCTGCCCATGCCCATCAAGGCGAAATGGTTTGTCATCGGCTACGCCGTCATCGAGCTTTATGCAGGCTTGGCCAACAATGCCGCCGACAACGTGGCGCACTTCGCCCACTTGGGAGGCATGATTTTCGGTTTCTTCCTCATCATGTATTGGAAAAAGAAAAACAAAGGCAATGGCTACTATTATAACTGATTTGAGAAACAACTTCCGCCGAGGCAGCATCCACATCCGCCTTGTCTACCTCAACGTGGCTGTCTTCGTATTGGTGGCTCTGACGGGCATCGTGCTGAGACTTTTCAACTTGCCCTCGCCGAGTCTCTTCCAATGGTTCGAGGTGCCGGCTTCTTTGCCTCGGCTTGCCGTGCAGCCGTGGTCGGTACTGACGTACACCTTCCTGCATGCCAACATCTTCCACCTCCTGTTCAACATGCTGTGGCTCTACTGGTTTGGCGCACTGTTCCTCCGCTTCTTCTCGGCCAAGCACCTGCGCGGGCTTTACCTCCTGTCGGGCATCTGCGGCGCGCTGCTCTACGTGGCGGCCTACAACCTTTTCCCCTACTTCCGCCCCCTTGCAGGCTACTCCTTCCTGTTAGGCGCGTCGGCCTCCGTGCTGGGCATTGTGGCAGCCGCCGCCTACCGCGAACCCAACTATCCCATCCAACTGCTCTTCCTGGGGACTGTACGTCTGAAGTACCTGGCATTGATAGTCATCGGCATGGACGTCTTGCTCATCACTGCCGAAAACGCAGGCGGGCACATTGCCCATCTGGGCGGAGCCATTGCCGGCTTGTGGTTTGCCGCCCGCCTGAGCAAAGGCACCGACCTGACGCGTTGGATTAACCGGGCAGCCGACTGGGTGGAGTCCCTCTTCAGCCCGCGCCCCCGCAAACCCAAAATGAAGGTGCACTACAACGCCAACGCCGACCGGCAGAAAGACTATGACTACAACGCCCGCAAGAAGGCGCAAAACGACGAAATAGACCGCATCTTGGACAAGCTGAAGAAATCGGGCTACGAAAGCCTGACGACGGACGAGAAGAAAACCTTGTTCGATGCCAGCCAACGCTGAACAAAGCCATGAGACACCTAGGCAAAGTCGTCATCCTGCTCATCCTGGCCATCAACCTCTTCATCACCGGGTTGCTGCTTGCCACGGCCTACAGCCCCTACTTGCAGCCTACGGAGCATCCTGTGCTGTCTTGCATCGGGTTGGCTTTTCCTGTATTCCTGTTGCTGAACGTGGGATTCCTGCTGTTTTGGCTGCTCATCCAGCAATACAAGTGCGCTTTGCTGTCCTTGGCCGGCCTCCTGCTCTGCTGGCCTCAACTCCAGACCTACTTCCCTCTGCACTCCCGCACGGACCATCTGCCCGAAGGGAGCATCAAAGTATTGTCATACAACATCATGGGCTTCGGCGCCAACCTGAAGGGAAATGAAAAGAATCCCATCCTGTCCTATTTGGCAGAAAGCGAAGCGGACATCATCTGCCTGCAAGAATACGCCACGCGACTGACACGCCACCATCCTTCGCAACAAGAAGTGGAGCGCGCCTTGGCCGCCTGGCCCTACCATCGCATCGACGCTGTGGGCAGCAGCCGGCAGAACCGGATAGCCTGTTTCTCCAAGCTGCCCATCCTTTCGGCGCGCCCTTTGGAATATGCCAGCGCCAGCAACGGCACCATGCTCTATGAACTGGCCTGGGGGAAAGACACCCTGCTGCTCATCAACAACCACCTGGAGTCCAATAAACTGACCAAAGAAGACAAGGTAATCTACGAAGACATGCTGCGCGACCCCGAAAAAGAGAAAGTGGAAAGCGGCTTGCGCCAACTGGTGAAGAAACTGGCCGAAGCCTCAGCCATCCGCGCCCCCCAAGCCGACAGCATCGCGCAGGCCATTGCCCGCTCGACCCACCGGGACATCATTGTCTGCGGCGACTTCAACGACTCGCCCATCTCCTACGCCCACCGCGTCATCAGCCAAGACCTGGACGACGCCTTCACCCAATCGGGACGCGGCTTTGGCATATCCTACAACCGCAACAAATTCTATTTCCGGATAGACAACATACTGACCAGCCCCTCGCTGAAGGCATACAACTGCACGGTGGACCGCAGTCTCCGCACGTCGGACCACTACCCCATTTGGTGCCACGTGGCGCGGAAAGAAGCCCTATAAACAACCGCAACAGCCTACACCGGCAGCGAGGGAGACGGACACGAAGGCACGCGGCTTCCGCAACTTTCCTTCCGGCAACCGGGATGAATGGCTTATTTGATAAAAATATAGGACGGAAGATATTCCCAAATACCTACCATGTTCGTTCCAAGTTCGTCTCCATGGCGTCGGAAAAGGGGTGAAATCGGAACGAACATGGAACGAAGATGGAACGAACATGTCCCGAACATGACCCGACGAAGCCGAAAGGCGGCCCCAAAGACTCCCCCGCCTAACTGTTGATGAGAAAAAATCACACATTAAGGCTTCGCCTGCCGGAAGGAGCAGAGCGGCGGGAGCGCAACTGCGGCCATAACATCCCCTGCGTTGCACGGCAACCGGAAAGAAGGCGCGAAGCCGATGCCTCCACCAAGGAAAGTCGAAGACAAGGAAGCGCATAGGACGGCAGAGTTTTGACGCAGCGCATAAAAAATAATGGCTCAACGACTTAGATTTGTGAAAAAAAACCTATATTTGCAGCCTTGTAGAAAGTAGATTTTAATCAAACAAGTAATCATAATAAACTAAAAGTAACATGCAAAACAAAGGATTTGTAAGGGTTTTTGCTGTACTGCTCACGCTAGTGTGCCTCTTCTACCTGTCCTTCTCTTTTGTGACTCGCCATTACACCAACAAGGCGAAAGAGTATGCAAAAGGGGATGCGCAGATAGAGCAGGACTACTTGGATTCACTGGCCAATGAGAAGGTGTACTTCGGCAACTGGACCCTGAAAGATTGTCGTGAGATGGAAATCAGTTTAGGTTTGGACCTGAAGGGTGGTATGAACGTCATCCTGGAGGTTTCGGTGCCCGATGTCATCAAGGTATTGGCCGACAACAAACCCGACGAAGCGTTCAACCAGGCATTGGCCAACGCCAACCAATTGGCCAAGACCAGCCAAGAAGACGTGATTACCCTGTTCATCCGGGAGTATCACAAACTGGCTCCCGACGCTACGCTGGCCAGTTTGTTCGCAACCCAGCAACTGAAAGACAAAGTGAACCAACAATCGACCGACGCGGAAGTGGAAAAGGTGTTGCGCGAAGAAGTGCAGGCCGCCATCGACAACTCGTACAATGTGCTCCGCACACGTATCGACCGCTTCGGCGTAGTCCAGCCCAATATCCAAAGCCTGTCCGACAACTTGGGCCGCATCATGGTGGAACTGCCGGGCATCAAGGAGCCTGAACGTGTAAGAAAATTACTGCAAGGTTCAGCCAACCTGGAATTCTGGGAAACTTACATGGCAAGAGATATTGCCCCCTTCCTGCAAGCTGCTGACATCAAGCTGCACAACATCCAAAGCCTGCAAGAAGGCAACGGCGAAGCCCAACCGGACTCTACCGCCGCTTCCGCAGAAGTGAAGGAAGAAAAAGCCGTAAGCACTGCCGACAGTCTGGCCGCCGCCTTGAAGGGAGAGACGGCCAATGCAGAAGCCAACTTGGAAGCCTACAAGAAGCAGAATCCGCTGCTGGCTCTCCTCCAACTGAATCCTAGCGCGCAAAGCCCCATCGTAGGTTTTGCCAACTATAAGGATACGGCCGACATCAACCGCTACCTGGCCATGCCGGAAGTCAAGGCCGAATTTCCCAAAGACTTGCGCCTGAAATGGGGCGTGGCTCCCTCGGACTACGACCCGAAGAAACAAACGTTCGAACTCTATGCCATCCGCTCCACGCAGCGCGACGGCCGTGCGCCGCTGGAAGGCGACGTGATCTCCAGCGCCAGCAATGACTATGACCAATATGGCAAACCTTGCGTCAACATGACGATGAACACCGACGGTGCCCGCCGCTGGGCACAACTGACCAAGCAGAACATAGGCCGCTCCATCGCCATCGTATTGGACGGTTATGTTTATTCCGCCCCGACGGTGCAGAACGAAATCACGGGCGGCAGTTCGGTCATCACGGGCAGCTTCACGCTCGACCAGACAAAGGACTTGGCCAACGTGCTTCGTTCGGGTAAGATGCCTGCCCCGGCACACATCGTGCAGGAAGACATCGTAGGTCCGTCGTTGGGCGCCGCTTCCATTGAGGCAGGTTTCATCTCCTGCGTGGTAGCCTTTATTCTTCTGATGGTATACACGTGCTCCATGTACGGCTTCATCCCCGGCATGGTGGTCAACGGCGCCTTGCTGCTGAACGTATTCTTCACTTTCGGTATCCTGACCTCTTTCCAAGCCGCGCTGACCATGTCCGGTATCGCCGGTATGGTATTGGCCATCGGTATGGCGGTGGATGCCAACGTGCTTATCTATGAGCGCACGAAGGAAGAGCTTCGCAACGGCAAGACCGTGAAGAAGGCATTGCAAGACGGTTATAAGAACGCCTTCTCGGCCATCTTCGACTCCAACTTCACGTCTATCATCACCGGTGTCATCTTGTTCTATTTCGGCACGGGTCCCATCCGCGGATTCGCCACGACGCAGATCATCGGTATCGCTATTTCGTTCTTCACCGCCGTTTACCTGACCCGCTTGGTTTACGACTACTTCATGAGCAAGGACAAGTGGCAGCATCTGACGTTCGAAACGAAACTGTCGCGCGGCGTGCTGCAAGACACGCACTTCGACTTCATGGGCCGCAACAAGACATGGGCCATCGGCACCGCCGCATTCGTTATCTTGTGGGTTGCCTTCTTGGGAATCCGCGGATTGAGCCAAAGCATCGACTTCACAGGCGGCCGCAACTACCAAGTGCGCTTCGACCAACCGACCCAGCCCGAACAATTGCGCGAGGTATTGGAAGGCAATTTGGACGATGCCAACGTGAGCGTCATCGCTATCGGTACGGACGGACGCACGATGCGTATCAGCACCAACTACCGCATTGCCGAAGAAGGCGCCAACGTGGACGCTGAAATCGAAGCCAAATTGTATGAATTGCTCAAGCCGTTGCTGACCGAAGGCACGACCCTCGAACAATTCGTGGACCGCGACAACCAGGAGGGCGGCACCATCATCAGTTCGCAAAAGGTAGGTCCGAGCATTGCAGACGATACCACGGTGGCCGCATTCTGGGCTGTATTCTTTGCCCTGATAGCCATCGGCCTCTACATTCTGTTCCGTTTCCGCAACGTGGCGTTCAGCGTGGGCTCCATTGCCGCGCTGGCTTTCGACACGCTGGGCATTCTGGGAATCTACTCCATGTGCTGGGGCATCCTGCCGTTCTCCATGGAGATTGACCAGACATTTGTGGGCGCCATCCTGACGGCCATCGGTTACTCCATCAACGACAAGGTGGTTATCTTCGACCGCGTGCGCGAGTACCTGCACCTCTATCCGAAGCGCAACAGCTACCAGCTGTTCAACGACTCGCTGAATTCGACGCTGACACGTACGTTGTTCACCGGTTCGTCGACGCTGATTGTGCTGGTGGTCATCTTCTTCCTGGGCGGCGAAAGCATCCGCAGCTTCTCGTTCGCCATGATCTTGGGCGTGGTAATCGGTACGTTCTCGTCCCTGTTCATCGGTTCGCCCATTGCTTACGCGATGATGCACAAGAAGCGCGACGCCGGCAAAGACATCGAGCCGATGCCCGCTAAGTAAACATACTCTTTCTAACAATAATTCTTTTCAAAGTGGAGGCTCCTTCGGGAGCCTCTTTTTTGTCCGCATCC
>CALUOW010000017.1 GCA_944322365.1 uncultured Bacteroides sp. | reverse complement strand
CCCAAGCCGACACCACGAAATAACTAACTATATTATTAATCCATAAACCCAAAACAGTATGAAACCAAACGCAAGGGGCCGATTTACCCCCCCCGTTTTTAAGAAAGTTTAACTTACCACCCCTCCTCGCCCTGCTATGCATCGCCTGCACGCAGGACGACAACGGCGCACAACCCCTGCCCGAAGAGGAATACCCCATGACCTTCACCACCGCAGGCATCGCCCTCAGCGTGGAAACCAAGGCCACGACGGACAACAACTGGCAGGGCGTACAGACCGTGGCCGTGCTGGTGGACGGCGAGATGAAGCCCTACACCGTCAATTCCTCCGGCGACTACCAGACCGCAATCCGCGCCACAAAGCAACAATAGGACGGATTAAATCTGCCTATATTTGTTTTTTCAAGGCACAATGCAGAACTTTGCATGAAACATTCATAAAACACCGATGAAGCAACTGACTGTCCTCTGCACCATCCTTCTGCTCAGTGCATTGCCATTGGCCGGGCAAACCTCTGTCGAACAGCAAAAGACCTTGTGGCGCTACGCCTATGCCGCCCGCCGCTTCGGACAAATGTATCCCCAAGAAAAAGCGTACCTGCACTTCGACAACACGGGCTATTACCAGAGCGACAATATCTGGTTCCAGTGCTACGTGGTAAACGCCGGACAGAACCGCCCCCAACCGTTCAGCCGGACGCTGTACGTGGAGTTGCTCAATCCCGGTGGAGAAATCATTGCCAAGCAAACATTGCCCATCCGCGACGGACGTTGCCACGGCAACTTCACGTTGAACCAGCTGCCCTTCTACGCCGGATTCTACGAAGTCCGAGCCTACACCAAGTATATGCTGGACTTTGGCGAGGAGGCCATCTTCTCGCGCATCCTGCCCGTATTTGAAAAGCCGGAAACGCCGGGCAACTTTGCACAGAAAGAAATCCGCCCATATGCCGTCTACCGCTATCCTCGCGTACGAAAACAAGCCCAAAAACAGAAGAAACTGAACCTGAAATTCTATCCCGAAGGCGGCTATGCCGTGAACGGACTGCCTTGCCACATGGCTTTTGAAGCTACGGATGCCTATGGCAACCCGGTGGACGTGAACGGACAAATCATCCATGCGGAGAAGCAGCCATTGGTCGATTTCGCCTCCTTGCACGAGGGGCGGGGCGCCTTCACCTACACGCCCCAAGCGGACGAGCCATGTAAGGCCGTGGTAGAATGGCAAGGGCGAATCTACCGGTTTGACCTGCCGGAAGCGCGCCCCACAGGCATTGTTTGGAACTTGGACAACGTCCGCCGCCCGGACAGCCTGCACATACGGGTAATGAGGCATCCCGACATGCCCGCCGACGTGCTGGGCATAGCGTTGCTGTGTCGCGGACAACTGCACGGTTTCTACCTAGTAGAGACCGAAGGCGACAGGCCCGTCGAGTTCAATGCCGACTTGCAAGGCTTCCCGGCAGGTGTGGCGCAAGCTGTGTTGTTCGGCACCGACGGCCGCATCATCGCCGACCGCCTGTTCTTTGCCGGACGGCCGGACACGGTGAGCCTCTCGGCAAAGATGGACAAGCTCTCCTACCAGCCTTATGACTCCATCCGCATCGCCCTCCGCGTACATGATGCCCAGGGAAGACCCGTCCGTGCACCCTTATCGGTGTCCGTGCGCGATGCAAACGACGAAATCGTCCGCCGTCATTCGCTGCTGACGGACCTCCTGTTGATGTCGGAAATCAAAGGCTACGTCCACCGTCCGGCTTGGTACTTCGAAGCAGACGACAGCCTGCACCGCCGCGCCTTGGACCAACTGCTGATGGTGCAGGGATGGCGACGCTACGACTGGGAGCAAATGACCGGCGTCTCGCCCTTCGCACCCAAATACCTGCCCGAACAAGGCATCGAAGTGCATGGCACCGTCGTCTCGATGGCGCGCAGCAAGCCGCAGGCAGACGTGACCATCTCTACCGCCTTGATGAAACGCGACACGACAGAGACGGATAGCACGCAAATGGCCGTCAGCCTACTCAGTACCGACAGCCTGGGGCGTTTCGCCTTCCGCACCGATGTAGAAGGGCGATGGAACCTGGTATTGGCCGTCACCAAGAACGGGAAGAAGAAAGACCACCGCATCCTGCTGGACCGCGTATTCAGTCCATCGCCCCGCCCCTACCCCTTGGCCGAAATGCAACTGGAACTCAGAGACGACGAAACAGCGAAAGAAGACCGCGCGGCAGCCGACACCTTGCAACCTGACTTCACAGCCGAAGCCCTCGACAGCCTCCTTAATGCCTACGAAGACTCCTTGAAGCAGGCCGGAATCCATGAAAAGGTGCACCGCCTGGACGAAGTAGTAGTGACAGCCAAGAAACGGACCCGCGCCCGCGACATCTATAACGCCCGCCGCAAGTCGATGGCTTACTACGACGTAGGCGCTGAAATAGACGACATCCTGGACCGCAACAAATTCATCGGGGACGACATCCACCAACTGCTGCTGAACATGAATCCCGCCTTCAGCCTCATCCCTACCAATAACGGGATGGACTCTCTCAGGTATCACAACAGAGGCGTGCTGTTCGTCATCAACTACGAGCGCACAGACAATACAGAAATGGAGCGCAATAAATACCGCCTGCTGATGCTGGAATCCATCCGCTCCATCTACATCACCGAAGATTTGAGCACCATGGTCCAATACGCCGACCCTATGCATTCTCCCCTTGAAATAGACAAGAAGTATGGCTGTGCCGTCCTGATAGAGACCTATCCCGAAGGCGCAATCCCTGCCCGCGCCGCGAAAGGCGTGCGCAAGACGCGCCTCGAAGGCTACAGCCGGGTGAAGGAGTTCTACCAACCCGATTACCGCATCCTGCCGCACGACGAAGACTTCCGCCGGACACTATACTGGAATCCAGCAGTCCGCCCCGATGCAGACGGACACGCCACCCTGCGGCTCTACAACAACAGCCGCTGCATCCGTCCGCGCGTCACCGTGGAGACACTGACGGACAACGGAGCGATAGGAGTACTGGAACAATGACCCCGCCGACCAAACAAGGCAAGGCACCTTACGCTCCCTATACGGGTCATATAAAACATAATATTTTACAATTCCACACCCCAAACCATCCTAACAACTTCGTTCCATGTTCGTTTTTTGTTCGTTTCTATAGCGTCGGAAACGGAACGAACTTGGAACGAATTTGGAACGAATTTGGAACGAACATGTCCCGAAGGGGGTAAAAGACCCTTTTTGTCTATATCTTTTATTATTCCGCAAGAAATAGGAATCAAACCAGATAATCATATTTATTTACAACAGAATACATGACAGAGAGAAGTGCCCATGAAAAAGACACAGCAACGCGCCTATCGAAAAAAAGAATGCCCACAAGCACTAGACTCAGAGGAAAGTTTCCTATCTTTGCGCCGTAGAACATTCTCTTTTTATAATCCCATGCTGCTGAAACTCTATAACAAGAACAACAACCCCGCAGACCTGCAACGAGTCATCGACGTGCTGAACGACGGCGGCCTGCTCATCTACCCCACCGACGGCCGCTATGCCATTGGCTGCCACGGACTGAAGGAACGCGCCATCGAGCGCATCTGCCGTCTGAAAGGCATTGACCCGAAGAAGAACAACCTCTCTATCATCTGCTACGACCTGGCCGCCATCAGCGAGTACGCCAAGGTGGACAACAGCACCTTCAAGCTGATGAAACGCAACCTGCCAGGTCCGTTTACTTTTATCCTGAACGGGACGACCCGCCTCCCCAAAATCTTCCGCAACCGCCGCGAGGTAGGCATCCGCATGCCGGACAATCCCATCATCCGCGAAATTGCACGTCTGCTGGAGGCACCTATCATGACCACTACCCTGCCCCATGACGAGGACGACGACCCGGAATACACCACCGACCCGGAACTCATTGACGAACGTTATGGCGACTTGGTGGATTTGGTGATTGACGGTGGAATCGGCGGGCTGGACGGCTCGACGGTGGTGGACTGCACGGGCGACGAGCCGGTCGTCGTGCGCCAAGGAGCAGGAGAACTGGAAGAATAAGCCCTCCGCATGTGAACAACCAAAGACGACTGTACGTTTATATCATCAGAACCAATAATATGAACGTACAATTATGAAATTACAAAAGACATTTTTACTGGCACTGGCTGTGGCTCTGACGGCAACAGTCCTGCCCGCCGATGCCTGCACCGGCATCACCCTGAAGAGCAAAGACGGACGAACTGTTGTGGCACGCACCATCGAATGGGGCGGAAGCGACTTGGAGAGCCAATACGTCATTGTGCCGCGCGGATACAAGCAGCAATCGTTCCTACCTGGAGGCGCGACGGACGGGATGTGCTTCACCGCCCGCTATGGATACGTGGGACTGGCCGTGGAACAAGAGCAATTCGTGGCCGAGGGACTGAACGAAGCGGGACTATCCGCAGGCCTGTTCTACTTCCCCGCTTATGGGCAATACGAGGCATATGATCCGGCACAAAAGGCCGCTACCATAGCCGACTTGCAATTGGTGGCCTACGTGCTGGGCGAATGCGCCACGGTGGACGAGGTGAAAGAAGCCGTGAACCGGACACATGTGGTGCAAATAGACCCGCGTGCCTCTACTGTGCATTGGCGCTTCACTGACCCGTCAGGCCGTCAGGTGGTGCTGGAGATTGTGGACGGCGGCCAACTGCGCTTCTACGAAAATCCGCTGGGCGTACTGACCAACTCGCCCGACTTGCCTTGGCACCTGACCAACCTGAACAATTACGTCAATCTCTTCCCCGGTTCGGCGCCCGCTCGGCAACTGGGCAGCATGGAACTCAAGCAATTCGGCGCAGGCAGCGGTTTCTTGGGCTTGCCGGGCGACGTGACGCCTCCGTCGCGCTTCGTGCGTGCAGCCTTCTACCAAGCCACCGCTCCGCAACAAGCCAACAGCGAAAAGGCAGTCCTGCAAGGTTTTCAAATCCTGAACAACTTCGACATCCCCGTTGGCATTGAGTTTGCCGACGGCAAGGCGCCGGCCGACATCCCCAGCGCCACGCAATGGACCTCCGCCACCGACATGCAAGGAGGCCGCATCTACTTCCGCACGATGTACGACAGCCGCATCCGCTGCATCGACCTGAAGGAGATCGACTTCTCGACGGCCGATTACCGTGCCGTGCCGATGGACAAAGAAAAGAAACAACCGGTAGCAATGATTAAGGCGGAGTAAGCGGACGGCCTCGCCGCGCCTCCTTGCGCTTCAGTACCAGCAACGGCAAGAAAAAGAATATCCCTACCATCGACAACATAAGCCCGCCTATGGTTCCGGCTGCCAAAGGGAACCAGAAAGCCTCCTTGTTCGTGCCCACCATGAAAGGGATAAAGCCCAGGATGGTGGAAACCACCGTCAGGAAGATGGGCACAATCTTGGCGTTCCAAGCCTTGGTGTAAGCATGCAGCGGAGCCAGGCGGGGGAAGCGGCGGCGGAGGCTGTTGTACTCGTTCAAGATATAGATACTGGCGTTCACCGTGATACCGCAAAGCAGAACAAACGACGCGAAGCCGCCCGAATCGAAATTGAGACGGAAGACGTAGAACGTCAGGAACACGCCGATGTAGGACACCGGGATGACGGAAATGATGGCCAACGGCTGCTTCAGCGAGTTGAACAAGATGCCTGTTATAAGGAAGATGATTGCTATGACCAATCCCAGCAACAAATACTGCTTGCCGCTGTCTTTGCCCCAAGTCCAATAGCCACGCTCCGACTTGGCCGCGTACCCCATGGGCAGCAGTTGGTTGAACTCTTCCAGGTCGCTTTCCAGCAGCCGGTTGCCCATCTCTCCCGAACCAATGTAGTCGTATTGCAGGCAGAGGCGGTATTGCTGGTCTTCCTTGGCTATCTGCTGGGGCATCTGCCCTTTCGCCACCGTGGCCAATTCGGACAATTTGTAGTGGCGGCCGTCCCCCACGCCATAGGGATAGAAGCGCATGGCCCAGATGTCATACTCTTGCGACTGGCGCGAGGAGAGCTTGATGTCTTCCGTGCCGTCTTCCGTCACCACCGAACCGATCAGCATATCGCGCCCGAAGATGGGCTGCACGGCGGCAAAGAGCGTGACGGGCAGAATGTCCGCCTCGGCCATGCGGCGCTTGTCCAAATCGAAATAAAACTCCTGGTAATCGTCTTTCCAAGAGGAGAACTCCGAGTTGATGTTTACCTCCTTGATGCGGCGATGGGTCAGCAGCTTGGCCTTCAGGCGTTCGGCCCATTCGTACAGTTCGTCGTAATTGTAGCCGTACATCTCCACGCGGTAGCTGCCGGCGCTTTCGTGGACGTTGTTGCTGAAGCCTTGGTCTTGCAAGCCATAGACGGTCCAGCTGCCGCCGCCCAATTGCAAGGCCTTGCTGATGATGTTGGCCTTCAGCGTATAGGGGAAGCTGGTATGCTGGTATTCTTTCTTGAAGTAGATGGCCAGGTCGGCCCGGCGGGCACTGTAGACGGAGGTGTGGAACTGGCGTATCTCCTTGAACTGAGCCAGGTAGGTCTCCATGCGTTTCATCAGCGTGTTCATTTGGTCCAGCGTGCTGCCGTTGGGCAAGGTGGCATAAGCGTAGAGGGCCACTTCTTCGTTACGGGCGAAGTAACTGCCGTTGTACACTTTCTCCACAAAGAGACGCAAGGTGCCGCCCAATGCTTTGTCCACAATAGGCTTGATGTCTTCCTTGTAGGTAGTTGAACCCAACGTCTCGTTATAGAGCCGGGCCCAGCGACCGTTGCCTTCCACCTTTTCGGGCAGCAAGAAAACAGGCAGGCCAAAGGCTAACAACAGCACCACCCACACCGCCCAACGATGACGGCGCAAGAGGCATATCATCCTTTCGTAGAAACGGGTGAAATAGACCGCAGGTCGCCGCCCGGACAAACAACGGGGCAAATGTCCCCGAAGACGGGCAGACAGGCGGAGGGGCTTGTTCTTCACCAAGCCAATCTTCTCGATCATAGACGGAACAAAAAACAATGACACCAGCAACGACACGCCCAGGTTGATGATGACCACGGCGGCAAAGTCCTGCAAGTTGAGCCGGATCTCCTCTTTCAGGAAGAAGATGATGACCAAAGCGCCCATGGTGGTCAGCGTGGCGGCCAGCACGGACAGGTAGGCTTTCAGGTTGCGGCGGTGCAGGATATGGTCGGTCATGACAATGGTGGCGTCTATCACCAGGTTGAGCGAGACGGTGATGCCCGCCAAGGAATAGAGCTGCATCTCCAACCCGAACGCGTAATAGAAGATGACGGCCACGCAGATGTTCACCGCCAAACTGGTGACAATAAGGAAGAGGTAGCGCAGCCTCCGCGTGATAAGCCAGACGAAAGCCAGCAGAATGAGGACGGTCAGGCCCGAACGCCAATAAATCTTATCCAGCTCCTCGCGGATATATTCGGTGGCGTCGTAACTGGTATGTATCTCGTAGCCGGCTGGAAGAATGGAGCGCATGGCATCCATCTCTTTCTCCACGGCGGTGGCCAGGCGGAGTTGGTTGGCCATCTCCTCGGCCGTGACGGACAAGTAAATGGAGTTCAGGCCGTTGATGCGGTAGTAGCTTTGCGGGGCGGCTTCGGCATGGGTCACCGTGACCAGCTCGTCCAAGCGGAGCATTTTACCGTCGGCCGTAGCCACGGGAATGGCAGAAGCGTCGAAACGCGAAGCGCTGCCTTCAGGCACCAAAGCCACGCGAATCCACTGCCGGCCGCCTTGCCCGTCGCCGACATCATTGGTGCCCAGGAACTCGCGGCGGTAATGGTTCTGCACGGCCAACGAAATGTCGTCGACGCTGACGCCCAGACGGCGCAACTGCTCGCTGTCATACTCCAACTGCCACTCCATGGGCGTGGCGCCCGTTATCTCCACCTTATACACGCCGTCCAAGCGGGCCAAGCGGGGTTTGATATGCTCCTCGGCATACTGTTGGATAAGGATAGGCGTGGACGGCGCATTGAGGCTGAAGGCCAGGAAAGGACGTTGCGCCTGCTGTTCGGGCACCTTCATTTGGATGACGGGATAGGACACGCCGTCGGGCAGTTCGGGCCAAGTCTGCCGCACGATGGTAGAGGCTTCGAAGCGCACGGCGTCCACGTCGGCATGTTTGTCCAAGTCGATGGTGATGCTGCCATAGCCGTTGCCGGATGTCGAACGCATCTTCTCCACTCCCCGGATACGGGCCAGCATCGCTTCCAACTTGCTGGTGACTTCCATCTCGACCACGCGCGACGAGGCGCCCTGCATGTTGAAGCTGACCGTGAAGCCGGGCAAACTGCGCGAAGGATTCAACTTGACGGGCAGCTGGGGCACGAGAGCCAATCCCACCAAAGCCAGGCAGACAAAGCTGACGATGAGGGTAAACGGCGATAAGCGTGTACGTCCTGTCTCCATATCCGCTTAATTTAAGAAGCCCCAATCAAACTTATCCGACAAAGAGAAGCCGCTGGCAAAGTCGAACAACGTCAGGCGGCGTATCTTGTAATAGTTCTCCCAATAGGCTTGCAGGGCGGAGATGTAGTTGCGCTGCGCCTCTTGCTGGCGGTTGAGAGAAAGAGTAAGACTGTTGATGTCCGCTTCGCCGATGATGAAGCGTTGGCGGGTTTCTTCGTAAGCCATGTCGGCCAGGTCCAATGCCCGCGAGGCGCTCTGCACCAAAGATTGCTGGACATTGAAATCGTTGACCGTCATAATAACCTCTTCCTCGATGCTGATTTCTTGTTGACGGGAAGAGATTTTCACCACGTTCAGGTTGTTGCGCGCCATGTTGTACTTGCCCTTGCGCACGCCCCAATCCACCAAAGGGATGGACAGCGAGACAGACACCATGTCCTGCTGCAAGGGTTTGCGGTAGGCGCCGCCCAAGTCTTCGGCCACCTGGTTGAAACCGATGCTGGCACTGATGCTGGCGTTGAAACGCGATTCCACCTTCGTGCGGTTCACCTCCTGCTCGGCCTCTAACACATCCTGGCGCAGCTGGAGGAAGTCGGGATTATTCTCGCGCGCCATGGCCAATGCCTTGTCCACGGAGATGGTATAGTTCCGGGGAGGACCGGGCAAGACAAGCCGCAACTGCGTGTCTTTGGGCAAGTCGAGGAAAGAGGCCAGGGCAAACATGGCGCGTTTCAAGTCGCTGGCTGCCGTCTGGAGGGTATTGCCGGCATTGACATGGTCCAACTCCAGCGTCAACAAGTCGGCACGGCTGATGGCGGCTATCTTGAAGCGTTCGCGACCGATGCGGTAAAGCGTGTCGGTACTGGCTGCATTGTCCCGCGCCAAGTCATATTCAGCCTGCGCCATAGCCAATTGGAAAAAGTAAGTGGCGGCTTGTTCGGAAACCTGCTCGGCGTCATACAAGTATTGCTTCTTCACCTTCTCATACTTCAACGGCTCTATCTTCCGATCCCAACGGAAGGCATTGTACCCCACCAAGCTCTGCGTGTAGCCGATTTGGAAGGGGACGGAAGTATATTGCGAGTACTTGTTGGCTCCAAAGTTGCGCATGTATCCCAGCGAGGTGCTGGCATAGAGCGTACCACCCGTAAAGTCCACGTTTTGGTTGATGGTCAGGTTGCCGTAGGCGTAAAAGGACTGCTGCGTGCGGTAAACGTCGATGTCCGCCTCGGAGTCATAACGGCGGGTGATGTCGCGGTAATACTGCGCGGGGGTCAGGTCCAACGTCAACGAAGGCAAGCGGTTGGCCCGGTAAGCGCGGTATTCCCAGTATCCGCTGAGATACATGTTCTGCGCGCGGAAAGCCTCCAACGAACTGTCGTTGGCCAAGCGTATGGTGTGTTCCAAATCCAGCGTCAAGTGCTGTTGCGCCACCACAGGCGTTGCACCGGCCAGCATAGCGAGTATGAGAAACTTCTTCATATTATAAATATTATTTACATTCCTTACTTTTCACGGGACAAGGCGACGGCTTTCCCTATCAAAGGCGGCACTGATTCCTATTAAAGGTGGCACCTTTTCCTATTAAAGGTGGCACCTTTTTGGGGCCAAAGCAGCACTTTCTCCTTGTCAAATCAACGTCTTTTATAACCAAATAGTTACGATTTCAACATATTCATCCATCATTCTTGACACAACACAGCCCGTTTTTCATCTTCTTTGCGGTAAATGAACCAATAAATAAGGGGGATGATGAAAAGGCTGACAGCCGTGCCGACGATCATGGCTCCCATCATGCCGATGACAAAAGGATGCTGCAACTCCGAACCCATGTCGAAGGTGAAGAGCAGGGGCACCATGCCGCAGACGGATGTCAGGGCCGTCATGATAATGGGGCGCAGACGGCGGCGTCCGGCCTCGTGGATGGCGGGAATCAAAGCCCATCCTTGCTTGCGCAACTCGTTGATGGCGTCCAGCTTCAGGATGGAGTCGTTGATGATGACGCCGCACGTGACAATCAGGCCAATGGCCGACATCAGGTTCAGCGTATGCCCGCAAGCCCATAGCAGGACAAGGGCGAAAGCTATGTCGATAGGAATCTCCAGCAAGACGATGAGGGGTTGCAGGAAACTCTCGAACTGGGCTGCCAAGATGAAATACATCAGCAGGATGGAGACGAAGAGAATCACCACCAGCGAATCGAGCATCTCGCGGTTGGAGAAGAAACTTCCGCTGAACATCGTATCCCAACGCCCGTCTGCATCGGCCTCGCGCTTCACTTCACGCATCAGCGTAGAAGCATCGCGCACGTCGTAGAAGCTGAAGGGGATGAACTCGCCGTTGCGTCCTGCGGTGATGGTCTTCAGGTCCTCGCCGGGCGAAACGCGGATAAGCGAACTCAAAGGGAGATATTCCACCTCGCCCCGTTCGTCGGGCTGCGTGCGCACCAAGGTAGTCTGCAGCACCTCGTCCACCGTTTGATCCTCTCCGACAATGCCGATGGGCAAATATTGCTGGTAGGAGTGCAGCATGGCGACATTGTTCTCTTTGAACGCCGTGCGCAAGGTGCGATAGACCTCCTCGTAGCTGACGTTGTAGAGCAAAAGGCGTTCTTGCAGGATGGTGATGTTCATCTGGTCTTCGAAGGCCAAACCCACGGGAGGCGTGCCGGCAGCCTGCACCAAGCGTTGCTCCAAGCCGCGCAGTTCCTCCGGTTCGGGAGCCAATTGCTTGTTGCGGGCATAGAGTTCGGCCACGATGTCGGCTTCGCCCGTGTCGAACAATTTCTCGAACACCGTTTCGGGCGGCGCGAACGAGACCACCGCCAACGGGTAACGCTCCTTCAGCAGGTCGTAAATCTTCTCCTGCAAGGGGGCAATGTCGTCAGCATCCTCGGTTTTGAAATACAGTTCCGCCTCGGACGAAGAAAGAGGTTGTTCCCTGTCCAGCAGATAGTCCTGTTGGGCCACGTCGGCGGTCTGCTCCGCCACATCGTCGCGCAAGCTGTTCATCAGGTCGGCCACGCGGCGGCGGTTTTCGTCCACGTGGATGTTTTCGTTCCACTCCACGCGCATCATCAGTTCGTTCTGGTCCACCTGGGGCATCCGTTCCTTGTCAATGAAATAGAACATGAACACGCACAGGGGGACAGACACCACGCAGAAAAAGACGCTCAGGCGCTTGTGGGCAAAGACCCAATCCACCCCCGCGTCGTAGAAGCGGTCCAACGTGTGGGCCTTCAGCGGGTTGTTGATGCGGATGCGGGACAACCACGACTGTTTCCGCCGTATCCCCGTGCGGTAGACTAAATAATAGAGCACGGGCAGCAGCATGATGCCGGTGAAGTAGGATGTCACCTGCCCGACGGTCACGGAAAAGGCTTGGTCATAGAACAACGCGCCGCCAATGCCGCTCATGAATATAAGAGGGACGAAGACGGCGATGGTGGTGAGCGAAGAACTGATCATGGGCGTAAGCACCTCGTTGGTACCCGCCACGCAAGCCCGCCGCAAGCTGTAGCCCCGTTCGCGGTATTGCGATATGTTCTCGGTGACGATAATGCTGTTGTCAATCATCATACCCAAGGCCATGATCAGGCCGGAGAGGGAAATGATGTTCATCGACAAGCCGAAGAGGTAGAAGAACACGAAACCCATCACCAACGAAGCCAACATACTCAAACCAATGATGAAGGGAGACTTCAAATCGCCCAAGAAGAGCATGGCCACGATGCAGATGAACAAGAAGCCCTGCAACAGGTTATCCTGCAAATTGGTAATGGTGTAATCCAACAACTCGGTTTGATTGCGGCTGATGCTGAAGTCCACGTCGGGATACAAGCGGCGGAAGTAATCCATCGTCTCGCCGATAGCTGCCTTCAGGTTGTCCATAGTCTCGTCCGCCTGCTTAATGACGGCCAGGGTGACAGCCCGCTTGCCGTTGCTCAGGACGAGACCCCGTTCTTCGGCCGGCACTACGTGGACATCGCAAAAGTCGCCCAACCGGATGATGCGGTCTTCCTTGCGCAAGAGGATATTCCGCACGTCGTCCTCCGTCCGCAACAGCGTCGAGAACTTGATGTTATACTCATAATACCCGTCGCGCACGGTCATGCTGCCCGGTTCCACATTGTTCTGCTCCAAAGCGGTCTCGATATCCTCCACAGACAAGCCCAGCACAGCCAATTTGTCCGGATCGGGCGCCACTTGGAGTTCGCGGTCCAGCAAGCCGGTCACGTCCACCATCGCCACTTCGGGCAATTGCTCGATGCGCCGCCGAATCACGTTCTCGGCAAACTCGCACAAATCCAGGAAAGCCTTCTCGTCCGTCGCGCCATAAGCGCTGTCGTTCTTCAATGTCAAGTTGAGGTAGAAGACAGGGATGTCCGTCGCGCTGGCCTTCACCACCTTGGGGCGGTCGGTGTCCTTGGGCAGGTAATTCATGGCGGCATCGATCTTCTCGTTCACCTCGATGAAGGCCAAATCCGTATTAGTGCCGAAGTCAAAGCTCAAACGGATCAAGGCGGAACCGTCGCGCGTCTCGCTCCGCATGTCCTCCAGCTTCGCCACTTGAATGAGCTGCTGGCGCAAGGGCTTCACAACGGTGTTTTCCAACTCGCGGGCCGAAGTATTCTCCGCCGTCGCCTGCACCGTAATCTCAGGAATGGCTATGTCCGGCAACAACGAGACGGGCAACGTGAAATACGTCACCAAGCCGACGATGAAGCAGGCCGTGAAAGCCATCAGCACGGCAATGGGACGCTGGATGAGGAACTTGATCATGGCAGCCTGCGGTTAGTGGTTATTAACGACCTTCACCGGCGCCTCGTGTGCCAGGTTCACATTGCCCGTCACGATGACGGTATCGCCCTCCTGCAATTCCTCGCCCGTCACAGTATAGCTGTCCGAGTTTTCCAAACCGGTCTGCACATAGTTCCAGATGGCTTTGCCGCCTTGAAGGGTAAAGACCACCTGCTTGCCCGTACGGAGCACCAAGGCGCTTTTCGGAATCACCAGTTGCTTGCCCAGCGAGCGGTGCACGCTGACGCGCACGTTCATGCCGCTGAACAACTTTCCTTGTCCATTCACCGCAGCCCTGACGCGCACCATGCCTTTCTCGTCCACCAGCGGATTGATTTCCGTAATGCGGCCCGTGTAGCGCGAAGCTGCATCCGAATACGGGGTTATCTCCACCCGGTCGCCCGCCTTGATCAGGGGCAATTCGCTCTCCAGCACCGTGAAGTCCGCCTCCATGCCCTGCGTGCCCACTACGGTACAGAACGGCTCCGAGGCATCCGGCTCGTTATAAGGTTTGGCAAAGAGATTGGCCACCACGCCGTCAAAGGGAGCAGTCAGCGTGGCGTTCTCTTCCTCGTGTTTGGCCAATTCATAGTCTGCGATGCTGCGATCATAGCCGCTTTTCACCCGTGCCAGGCGCATCACGTCCGCCGGCACTTGAGCCGAATCGTCCGCCGCATAGCCTTGGCCAATCAGCACGTCCTGCATCTGCAAGCGGGCTTGCTCCATGGCATCGCGGGCTTGGGCCGTTTGGCGGGTCAGGGCAAACTTGTCCAGTTCGGCCAACTTCTGCCCTTTGCGCACCTGCTGGCCGTTCTTCACGAATATGGCAGCCACCACGCCCTGCGTTTCAAACTTCAGGTCAGCCTGCTGCCCGGCCTCCAACTTGCCGTTGCTCACCAACTCGTGTTCAAAGTCCTGGAGCGTCAGCACCTGCACCGTCACCTCGTTTTCTTGGTCCGGCAACACGGTGGACACACCGCCTTCTTCCCCGCCCGCTTTGTCATTGCTACCCGAACAAGCCACAAGACATGCAGCTATCCACATGCTTAGTCCACAGCAAGATTTCTTTCCTATCGCAAACATATTATTTCGTTTTTTGCTTTCCATGATATGTCTTTCATTTATTTCTTGTACAAAGAAAAACATTTAAATTCAATACAAACTACGCCTTTGCGTTAAAAAACTCAAATAACGTAGTTTTTATTACATTATCACCTCCGTCTCAACGACCACTCGGCGTTGAACGCCATCGGATGATGATAAGGTATCGATGGATATAGACATCTGTTGCCGCGATAAGGGTCTAATGAATGTATCGTTACAATCCTTGACAGCGACAGTCTTTATATCCAGACAAGTACTTCCGCCTTTCTCTCGTTTCACGCAAACTTTCGTATTTTTCCCCACATCACTAAGGCAACCCTTATTAGAGATGTTTTTCATTACCTGCTCGTCACCTGAATCCGCATGCATGCCTGCGAGGCAGAGCGTGCAAATACTTATTAACAAAATCAGCTTTCTCATATTCGTATAATGATAATTTATCTGGTTATTTTTAGGCGCGGATTACGCGGATTTCACGGATAATATTCACCATAAAATACAGGATTTCATGGATTATACGACTAATGCACCCGTGACTATTCCTTAGCATAATCATAAGATATTTTGAGCGAAGCCAAATCCGCGTAATCCGCGCCTAAACTCAATTCTTAATTGCATATACCGTCCTACATCCGTTCGTCCAAGTTGGCAAATCTTTCCGGTTTACCATCCTCCAAGTAAATCAGGCAGGGATAGATGCACTTGTCGTACTGTTCAAAATAGAACCGGTTTTCCTTATCGATGTAGACATTGGGCAACGACAAGTTTTCCCGCCCCATCTTGATTCCCATCTTCTTGACAGAGAGCACGCGTGTAAAGATAAACAGCGTCGAACGGTCGTGTGCATGGGTGGTGAAGAAATTCTCGGCTTCGGTGATACAGCCCACGCACCCGGCTCCCGGAATCAGCACGACATATTTATATTGCCGTAACGAGTCTGCCGGAAACATAGTGGAAAGCGTCCGGCTCACGCACTCTTCGTAGGTAGGAGTTCTGGAGCAAGCGCTTAGCACCGCCACCATCACTCCTACCAGCCACACGCAGCAGCCGGCAGAAACCAACACTCGTCCAATGAATAGTAAACGGTTCACCATCGTTATTCCTCAATTACCACTTGATACTGATAAAACGTCACTTTATCTTCGTCTTTCGACACCAGCGGCTTGATAAACAATCCTTCGGGTGTCACAAAGGCATTGAAGGTGTCGTAGCCCACCGGGCTGTCCGGGAAGCGTTCTTCGCCCAGATACTTCAAGTCCTTGTCCAGCACGATGATGCCCACCGGCTTGTTGTTGAAGAAGTTCTTCATAGCATCGGCACGCGGGAAGCGGACGAAGCGGTAATACAGTTGCCGCCAAGGGTCGTACAGGATGGCATCGTAAGACGGCTGGGTCTCATACCAGGCTTTCACGGCTGCGGCGGGCGCGCCCTGATACATGTATTCCTTAGGCGCCGTAGAGAAAGGCTTGATGCTCTTCACCTCCCGGCTGCCCGCATACAGCGAATCGCTGATGCCCGTCTCCGGGTTATAACGCCAGAGGTTATGGTCGGCCGCAAAACTAATCAATATATTATTATCCTTATCCAACGCCGTATTGAGAGAACGATAATAGCCGTGCATGCCCCAATCCCATTTGCGGTATATTTCCGGATAGCGGTTGGCGTAGCTTATTTTGCCGGTGGCCAAGTTGTAGTGCAACGTGGTATACACCCGGCCGGTGGTCTCGATGCTGCTTTCCGAATAATAGCCCCCTCCCATGCTGACAAGATGGTTGGCATAAAGAATGGGATTGTCTGTCGTAACATCCGGATTTGGCAACACCTGATCGGGAGCCTGCTGTTGCCCCATATCCATCAGGACATAACGCTGCTTCACATGTCCCTCGCTGTCGGCCAAGGCGATGCGTCCGCTACCGGCCTGATAGGTGATGATGCTGTCTGCATTGATGTAGTGGTAGCCTTGCAGTGCACCAACCCCATCATTGCCTTCTTTTTGGAAAACGATGGTATCCAGCAACTCGCAAGTACGCATGTCATACAAGTAGATGGCGTTCAGATGAATGTTGAGGAACGAGAACATCGGCAAGGTATCATTATCAATATATTGTACATAATCGAACATACCATCACTGCTTTCGTCCAGTCGGAAACTCTTCTCTCCTACCTTTTTAATGGTGCAACGATCTTCGTAATCCTCGGCATGAAGATTGCGGACTTCCTTGGTGCCGCAAGACACGGCCAATAAGGCAAGGCCGGCTATCAAAGAGGTATTCCTGATTTTTTTTAATGTAGGTTTCATATGCACTTGTTTTTTGTTTGCCGCAAAATTAGCCGATTCCACCGCATCAGAGTGTATCAAAAGTGTATCATTTGCGGATGAGAGTGTATTTTGTGTGCATCAAAGCTGTTCATCCATGCTATTCCTCGATTACTACTTGATACTGATAGAACGTCACCTGGTCTTCGTCCTTCGACACCAGCGGCTTGATAAACAATCCTTCGGGCGTCACAAAGGCATTGAAAGTGTCATAACCCACATTGTTTTCCGGAAAACGTTCCTCGCCCAAATATTTCAAGTCCTTATCCAGCACGATGATGCCCACCGGCTTGTTGTTGAAGAAGTTCTTCATAGCATCGGCACGCGGGAAGCGGACGAAGCGGTAATACAGTTGCCGCCAAGGGTCGTACAGGATGGCATCGTAAGACGGCTGGGTCTCATACCAGGCTTTCACGGACTTGAGGGGCGCAGTATGATACATGTATTCCTTAGGTGCCGTAGAAAAGGGCTTGATGCTCTTCACCTCCCGGCTGCCGGCATACAGCGAATCGCTGACGCCCGTCGCCGGATTATAACGCCAGAGGTTGTGGTCGGCCGCAAAACTAATCAATACGTTATTATCCTTATCCAAAGCCGTATTGAGAGAGCGATAGTAGCCGTGCATGCCCCAGTCCCATTTGCGGTATATTTCCGGATAACGGTTGGCGTAGGCTATTTCTCCGGTAATCAAATTGTAGTGCAGCGTGGTATACACCCTGCCGATGGTCTCAATGCTGCTTTCCGAATAATAGCCGCCACCCATGCTGACGATGTGGTTGGCGTAAAGGATGGGGTTGGCTGTCTCAACATCCGGGTTCGGCAATACCAAGTCGTAGCTCCGTTGCTGACGCATATCCATCAGGACGTAACGCTGCTTCACATGACCCTCGCTATCGGCCAAGGCAATGCGCCCGCTACCGGCCTGATAGGTGATGATGCTGTCGGCATTGATATAGTGGTAGCCCTGCATAATGCCTGTCCCATGATTGCCTTCCCGCTGAAAAACAACGCGTTTCAACAATTCGCACGTATGTGCATCATAGAAGTAAATAGCGTTTATGTAGGTGTTGAGGAACGAGAACATCGGCAGGGTATCATTATCTATATACTGCACATACCTGAAATTCGGTTCGCTCCAATCGTCCAACGGAAAACTCTTCTCGCCTACCTTTTGGATGGTGCAACGATCTTCGTAATCCTCCGCATGAAGATTGCGAACGACCTTGGAGCCACAAGCCACAGTCAACCAAGCAAGACCGGCCATCAGGAAGGTGTTTCTGATATGTCTAAAGGTAGATTTCATGCGCGTTTGGTTTGTTTATTAGTTACAGGAGTATCAACATAGTTTCTGTAAAGAAGGCGTGCTAAGCCTCTTGTTAGCAACTGAGTTCTCTTTCTCAACAAAGGAGGCTAGAAATTTCTTCTATTTCCGACACGCCCTCTCAGTCACTACATCGCAAAGTTCAGACGAACCAAAAGCTATGGAACATTAACGACATCTGTTGTAGTTGTAGTAACAGTTGTCTTGATGTATGTAGCATAACAATCATTGTTGGCATTGGTATCATTTTCACTACAGGAGCTACCATTACCAGCTCTGTCTTGTTTACATATTCCAGTATTGTTTCCTACATCACCAAGACAGCTTTTATCTATCTCTACTGTTTCCGTTTGTCCATTATTGGCAACCGCATATACTCCTGCGCAGCAAAGTGCGCAAATACCTATCATCAAATTTAATTTTCTCATGTTTTTCAATTTATTCAATTAATATTCTCATTGTATCTTTTCTCCCATATCTATCCTTTCAACGGGACAGGCAAACGCATTGCCTAATTAATAATAAGGTATAACTTTGTGCCCTCTTTCCTGTTTAAATGGATTGGGGAGCACCCGGACTATTCATTGGCGGCAGCACATAGATCGGTCGAGTGCTTCCTTTCTCCTGGATTAATATTACGTTCATTATAGAAAAACGCTCCTTTACAGGCAGTTTTCTCTCTATGACCTGATAGATGAGGTTCCTATCTTCTGTCCGGAAGCCTCCTACCAAAGCGATCTTCCCTATTTCCTTATATAAATAGGTATAGGGCTGTTGCGGCAGCAGGTTAGCCAAGAGACCGGCAGCAGACAAACACTGCATCCAAAGAAAAATAACTAAAGCCTTCATATATCTTTTATATCTTTGTTTGCCGCAAAATTAGCCGATTCCATCGCATCAAAGTGTATCAAAAGTGTATCATTTGCAATGGAGAATGTATTTTTTGTGTATCAAGTCCGCATGACATGCCTCAAGCTCCGGCCATAAAATGTAAACATATACGACTTCCAGCAAGCAATATCCATTTTTCAAGAAGAAATAAAATATCCGGACAAAACAAGCCAAATTCCCCTTCGGGACATGTTCGTTCCATGTTCGTTCCAAATTCGTTCCATGTTCGTTCCGTTTCCGACGCTATAGAAACGAACAAAAAACGAACATAAAGCGAACATGGAAGGTACTTGTTTGGAGGTATGGAGAGGGTATTATGTAAACTATTTTGCTTGATTAAAGAAATAGGATTGACAAGCAACAAACCGCGAAGCGAAAGGATTAGCCCGTCAACGTGTTGCACGATGTGTTTTTCCTCGTCAAGCAGGCTCTTCGGCCACCAATCGGAGCAGTATATCTTTCAAGGTGGACGTAGGCGGATGGTTCGGGAATCTTTTCTCCAAGATGCTTTTCTGCGTCGTATAATAGAAATTCCGCTGCCGTTCGAAAAGGCAAACCAAGCGTGCAGCCGGGAAATCGGCCAGAATCAGGCAGCACAAATGAATCTCCCTAGGAGTTAAATCGTGTTTCCGCAACTTCAAGCAGATACGGTTCCAGCGGCGGTTGGCCGCGTCCTCCAGTTGCCGCCAGTCGGATTCCGTCATCTTCTCTTCCGATTTGGCACAGCGGGCATAATCGTCCATGATGCGGAGCATTTTGACATACACCGGCTGCTGCTCCAGTTCTTCTTGCTTCAACGCCTTCAGGTTCTGTTGTTCCGCCGTGTGCCGCGCCTGCACCAATTCCTGGAGATGGGAGATTTGCGATTGCTGCCGCTCCAAGCGTGATTGCTGTTCCTGCTGCCGGATATGCGACTCTTGCAACGCTTCCTCCAAATCTTGTTGTTTGCGGCTCGCCAGGGCCTCCCGGCTCTTCAACTGGTTTTCCTTACGCTGCCAATGGCGGCGTTGCCGGAGCCAATAAGCCAGCCAGACACCTGCCACGGCAACCAAAAGAACGAGAATGCCGCCTATCACATAGCGGACGACTTGGCGGTTCTGGCGATGCACGTGTGTGGCGAATGCTTCTTGTTCAGCATTCACCCAAGCAACCGTCTGCGTGCTCTGCTGCAAAAGACTGTCTTTATAGGCCGAATAGCGCCGCTCCATCCGCATGGATTTCTCATAATCCCCCTGCTCGCTATAGATGTCCGCCAAGCGCATATAGGCTTCCGCCTTGACGGCATAGCTTCCCCTTGCCGAGAGACTTTTATTCAGATAATGGACGGCCGAATCGTATTGCCGGTTTTGGTAATAGGCTTCGCCCAACGAGACCCAAGCGAGATGCCTGCTTGGCGAGCCGGGCTGCAAGGCCAGACTCTGACGGGCAAAGTACACGGCCTTCTCCCCCTCGTGCATCCGGGCATACAGGCTGCTCAGGGTGGCGGTCAGCAGGGACTGTATAGATTGGTTCGTCACACCTGGCAACAGCGTCCAGGCTTGCAGCAACATGTCATGCGCTTCGGCATAATGCCTCTTGCCCTTGTTCATACGGATGGCAGCCCGCCGGCACAACGTCTCTATCCACAGCACGGTGTCCGGCAACAGCCGGCCTACCTTCCCCGCCAACCGGTAGAGGGAATCCGCCCGTTCGGGCAATCCCAACCGGACATACCCGTAGGCCAGGCTGTTGTAGATGCCGCCCGTCAGGCGCCGGTCATTGGCCCAAGGAGCCAAGTCCATTGCTTGCCGGAGATGGTGTATGGACAATTGGGGTGAACCCAACCGGCGATAGACTTGCCCTGCCCAATAGTGCGCCCGCGCCTGCCTCGCCACGTCCTGTTCCTTGTCATAATAGGCGACTGCCACTTGTATCTGCGAATCGCTGCGCATCGGCACGCCCCGCCGCAACTCCGCTTCGGTCCGCGCCAAGGCATAACGCGCCTGCACCTCCTCGTCCCACAACGACTGCGGGCGTACTTGCTGCAACAAGCGCAACGCGCTGTCCGGCAACGCAGGCAGCAACGAATCGACCTGCGCCAACACGACACGGGCACGGGCATCGCCGCCGGTACAGGCCGAGAGCGCCCCCAACAAAAGTAAAACTATATAGAGAAGTATATGCTTCATGCGCTTTGAATGAATACAGCCGCAAAGATACGGAAATACGCACGAAACATCAAACAGCCCTCGCGAAAAACAAGAAGAGCCTGAAAGGAACTGCATCTGTAGCCTAAAGATGGACATCTGCAGGCTACAGACGTGCATCTGCAACCTACAGACGGACATCTGCAAGCTGAAGATAGAAAACATAAAAGGCTTCGACAAGTTTTTCTGAAGGCCTGACAAGCAAGCGGACTGCGTTTATTCCAATTTCTCCACTTCCTCGCGCATTTCCCGGACAGCCGTAGACGGGACTTTGGGTTTCTTTTCCCGAACCATGCGCTTCATCTCCTCCAACTTTTCCGGATGCCTGTAGGCGGGCGAGGCATAGAGTTTGGCCAACAGGTAATACGGGTAAATCCTCCCCGGCAGGCGATGGACCGAACGCCAGAAGCACCGCTCGGCTTCCGTACCATTGCCCAAGGCTTGCCAGTTCTTGCCCGCCACGTTCAGTATCATCGGGTCGTTGCCATGCCGCAAGGCTTCTTCCAGCAAGCGGTTGGAGGCTTCGTACTTGCCTTGCCGGTGCAATCCGTGCCCGTATTCAAACAAGAACTCCGTCCGATTCTTCAGGATGGGATACAATTCCCGATACGCTTCCTCAGCCGACGCATACGCGCCGGCCTGGTACAGCGCCCGCGCATTCGTCCACTCCCGGCAAGCCTGCACCGTCTCCCGGTCGCTGTCCAAACGCATCCCGCCAACTCCACCGGCCACCAACGCCACTGCCAACCACCCCCGCCAACTTCCGCCGCACACGCAAGCCGCCAACAAATACCCGCCCGTCACGACAAACGCAGGCAATTGCAACGGATAGGACGAGCAGGCAAACAGCCCCAACGAAAGCAATGCCCCGCAGCAACCGTAACGCTTCTTCCGGTAGCCGGCATACCAACAGGCAGCCACGCCAGCGCATAAAGCCAACGCCAGCGGCACGCCCCGCTCCACCATTGTTTGCAGATATTCATTGAAAGCATACTCCGGACTGCCGGCCACGCGCTCTTCCCACGCCGCATAGTCCCCTGCCGCGAAATAGGCTTCCTGCGCCTCGCCGTAAGCAGCGGCAAAGTTGCCTGCCCCGTGTCCTGCCCAAGGAGCTGCTTGAATGGCGCGCGCGGACATCCGCCACATAAACAAACGCCCCCTGGCCGAATCGGGTTTCAACAGGAACAAACCCGCGCCCGCCAAACATGCCAGGCACACGGCTCCGGCCGCCATCCACAGCACCTGCCGCCGCTTTGCCCGCCATAAAGTCCGGAGCTTGCCGCCCCATCCTGCCCGGCATCCATAGACCCACAGGCAAGAAACGCCCGCCGCCAACCAGGCCGAACGACTCATGCCCGCCGGAAGCACGCAGAGGATGAGCAACGCGCACCCGCCTGCCGCATAACGCAACCAACGCGTCTCCTGCCGCAAATATTCGTGGCAGCATATCGGCAAAGCCAAAGCCAAGTAACCGGAATACGGTCCCGGATTGAAGAAACTGCCCGTCAGCGCATACAACGCATGGCCCGAAGCCGCAAATCCATAGAGTTGCCGCAGCCCCCAAACGGCTTGCACCCCGGCCCAGGCAATCAACGCCCACGAAACGCAACCGGACAAATCCGGACAAGCCCCTTTCCGCCCCAGCCACAAGCCGATGACGGTGCAGGCAACCGCCCACAGAGCCATGCGGTCGAACCACAGCCATTGTTCCACGGTCTCGCCGGAAGGCAAGCGGCTGTCGTCGGCGCACACCAGGCTCAGCCACAGCAACGCGGCCAAGAGCAATAGCGTCCAAGAGATAGATTGCTTCATCCCCGCTTATCCTCCTTTCATCGTTCCCAAGAACACCTGCCGTCCGCCCACCCAACGGAACACCTGTTCCTCGCGGCCTTTCGTCAGGTTGCGCAACCATAACAAAGCATGATCCGGCACACGGTCATATTCCAGCCAGTCGTCCGCCGCCACCTGCCGGCCCAGCGACGCCCATCCGTTCACGCCGTCCTGGTAGAACAGTTCATAACATTCGCCCCGGCGCACAAAGTTGTCGTCGTTGTGCGGAGTCAATACAATTTGCCGCAACACGACCGGATGTCCCAAATCCACCACCAGCGGGACATCCGCCTCGCTGCTGAAGTAATAGCTCAACACGTCATGGTCCTGCAAATGTTCCGGCCCGGACGTGCCTGCCATTCCATATCCCGGCTTGCCGCAACCCGCCACCCGGTAGGGCAACCGCTCTTGCTGCAACGTATCGGCGTACAACGCCAATTCCGACAAGCAAATCCGGCTTCCCGCCGCCGGCCACAGCCGCACATAACGATAGGCTTTGCCATTGCGGACAGGCACGTAACGCTCCAGCCGCTCCACACTGCTTCCCGCTATCCGGCCCAACGTGTCCGCCTGCCGGAAATCCGGCGTCAGGCTGCCTTCCAGCACATTATCCACCACATAATCCAGATTCTCTTTCATCCGCCAACCCAGGGGATACTTGCGCGTCAGCCTCACCTTCACCCGGCGCGCCGTATCCGGCTTCAGCGCCACCGCTTGGCCGTCCTGCACGAAGAAAGGCCATCCGCTCTCGCGCAACCGCCCGCTTTCCACCGCCAGCGGCTGGAAAATCATCCCTTCCTGCACATTCTCCGCCACGGCTTTCCCTGCCTCCATCCGATAAGTGGCAACCGGTCGCCAACCTTCCGACGCAAACACGGCCAACGCGCCGCCGTTCCTGCCCTGTACGCCGGGCACTTCCACCCGGTTGGCCGGATAATACTCGTCCGTCACGTCCGCCCGGTAATAGTTGCCGGTAAAGTCCGGTTCGTCCTGCCGCACGTCGTACAGCCGATACACCTTCCCCTTGTTGCGATGGTTCGTCCAACGGCGAATGTCGGTCGTGTCGCGCGGACGCATAAATTCCACGGGGATGAACAGCCCCGTCGTGTCCATCACCACATTCCACGTATGCGAATGCCGGAAATCGGGCGCGCAAAGAAACATATCCTTCGCCACCGGAATGCCTAACGAGCGGAATGCATACACGGCCATGTCTGTAAAATCCCGGCAACCTCCGGCACGGTTCTCCAACAGGTGCAGCCCGCCCAAGTGCGGCGTGTTGAACTCCGTCAGATAGTCATACTTCTGCCGGTTGAAACAACGCAACACTGTATCCACCGCCGCCATCACGTCCGTGCCGGTATAAAGCGAATCCAACAGATGCCCGTAATAGGCCGCATACGTTTCCATCCAGCGGTCGGGCGTTTCATCCCCGATACGGTAGGGCAGGATGTAGCGGTAGAAATCTTCCGCTGTATAGTGCTTGCCCCAAGGCCACTTGCGCCATGCGCGGAACGCGCCGTCGATATGCCCTATCAGATATTCAGCCGTCAGCGTCCGTGCATCATACACCTTGGGCAATGTACGGTAGTCGAAAGCCTTCCAAAGGCGCATGCGCTCCTCTCCGGGCCGTGTTTCCGCACGACGGATGTCGTGCACCATCCTCTTCAGGCTGTCCACCTCCGGCGCGTCGTAGTAGTACGCCCCCTCCATCTCGGCTATCAGCAGGCGTGCGGCGTGCAGCTTCTCCGGGTCGTCCTTGTAATGCTCCAGCACGGCCTCCAACTCGGCGCGGTTGTCGCCCGCAAAGTCCAGCACGCGCTCCACGCGACGGTCTTCTTGACACGAAACGAGCCAGAGAGATATGAACAAAAAGACGTACGATAATGGCAACGAAGCTGAAACAGCGCCCCTTCTTCGATTATTTTTTTCATTCATCTTGGTAGCTTTCTAGTACTCATACTACGTTTAAATAAAATGTTTACATCGCAAAGATATAGATAATACACGAAACATCCACTCATTCCACCCGCTTTAACGCCCGTTCCCATCGAATCTTTCCGTCCGCATCCACCGACTTCCACACCCGCCAGGCACGACCCACGATATACGGATCGGGCAACAGCCCCCAATAGCGCGAATCCTGCGAGTTCAGGGCCTTGTCGCCGCCCACGAAGTAGTAATTCTCGCGGAAAGTATAGCACGTTATCGCGCTGTCGCCCAGCAGGACGCGCCCCAAGCTGTCCGCACACAGCGGGCGTTTCTGCTCCCAACTCACCAACGTGCCATAGAGGCGGCACGCCGTGCTGTCCATCCGAACCGTTTGTCCCCGACGGGGTACGGCCAGCGGGCCAAACTCTTTCACCGTCCACCCCATCCGCTTGTCCCACGGAAAGGTTTCCATCACCACGCCCGATGCGCCGCTGTCCGGCAACTGCGCTATCTCGCGCTGCGCCGCCGCATTGCCTAAGGTGAGATCCAGCCCCCGAATGTGATACCAGCCGCCGCGTATCTCCAGCGTGTCGCCCGGCACGGCGATGCAACGCTTCACGTAATACTTCATCACATCGAACACGATGCTGTCCCAACGGCCCTCCCGATAGGGAAAGTTGAACACCAGCACGTCGCCCCGCCGGAAGTCCCGCCAACCCGGCACACGGCGGATGCGCACCTCCTTCCC